>JANXQR010000437.1 GCA_025353435.1 Acidobacteriota bacterium
GCATAGTGCCAACCAGTCGAATCAATAAGGTGGGCATGATTCACTCCTTCACAGCAGCGAGACTTTTCTCCAGCAGTTCCTTCAACGTGCTCACAGATGTTCCGAATCCATCAAGTTTGGCCTCCGTGAGGTTCAACACAAAGGTTTGTCCGTCACCACCGTACACAGCGTTCAGTTTCTTTGCTTTCTCGACAAGCCTCTCTGCAGACTTCTTGGTAAACGATTCATCCTTGCCCACACGAAGAGCCGTTTCAAAGGCGTTGGCAAGGTTGCGTGGCGCAGTGTTGCGACGCACGGACACAGCCACGAACTCTGTCGGGTTATGCGCCGCAAAGGTGTTTTGTTTGCCGGTTGGCTCTGCGATCACAAAGCCTTCAAGGAATGCCTTCAATCCTCTTTCCGAAAGTTCTGCGTCGCCTTGAAGATTGTCTTTTAATTTCTCCCAATCAACCACCGCATAGCGATAAAAGCAGGCCGAATTGAACTCCACCGTTCCCATCATGTCAGCGCCAGCCGTGTCTTCTGGTTTCAGATCGTCCACAGCCGTATAGAAATCGAACTCCCGTTCGACCGCATGGGTCGAAATCGCGTGGGCAACCTGACAGGCGGCGTGCTGATTCTTTTCAGGCATATCAGCCAGCATGCGTCCAAAAAGCGCCACATCTACGGCCTTGCCGCCGTTGAAGATGGAGTCTATGCGGTCATGAACTTCCTTCGGTGCACTGCCAGCAGTCGCCTTTTTCCCTTTCCCTTTGGTCTTTCCACCAGCTTCTTTCGCCTCAGGAACAATCTGATTCCAAAACTGATGAATCGCGTCGGCCAAAGCTGCTATTTCTTTTTGGCCAAGAAAGAGCAGGTATTGAGTCTTTCCCCCTTCAGTGGCTTTGAGTTTGACGTATGACAAGGCGATTTCCGCCTTGGCCAACGTTTCGTCCTTTGCGCGCTTATCATCCAGCAGATCGGCAATGGCCTGATACACCCGCTTGGTTCGCACCGCGAGTTCATCGGGACTAAAAAACCCCTCGTTTTTCTTTTCACCGAAATAGCTGCGCACTGCCCGCTTGAGACACTGGCTAGAAACCCGCGCACGGCGGGTGCCGCCGAACCAAGCATCCTTGGGAGCACCAGTGTCGTCGCGATTCAGATTCGAGGGAGCGAAATGTTGCAGGGCATGGATTTCGATCAAGGTCTTCATGCGGTTTTCTCCTCCTGGATAGTGGGTTCTGCTTCCATGTCATCTTGTATGTTTCTGTAGAAATCTCGCGCCCACGCGTTCTGGGTGCGCTTTCTATCGTCGTTCCAATACACAAGACCTGTCAGAAGGGCCTCGAAGTCGATAGACTGATCTTTGAGCAAAGCAACCATCTGACGCAGATGGTGAGGCAACTGATCATTGTCGGAATCAAGCAGCGAGATGAACCGGCGTTCGGTGCTGGTGGAGCCAGTTGCCGTCCAATGAGCCGCGCATGCTTGCCCAATGGTCATCGGCGTTTCTCTCCGACCTTCTCGCCAGTGTGCAGCCCATAGGCCAGCTACCAAATAGAGCATGTTTCGGCGCCAGAAGTTGTTTTCGCCTTTAAGAAACGGCTCAACGTAGGGATAAGCGGGCACGAATGCTCCTGGATCAAAAGCAAGACTACGCCGCAGTACTGCCCTCACCCTAGTATCTTTCGCGTTCAGGCTATCCAACCATTCGATGAATCCGCTCATACGCCCTCCATCTGCGGTTCAAGTTTCATAATCTCGTCGCTCAGCTCCTTCAGTTTGCGCCGCACTGCCCCTTCGGCTTTCACGAGAGCGCGAATGGCCCAGGCATCACCCGTAGAGACGGAAGCTCGATGTTGGTCCCATGCCTTCTCCAGAGTGCCCCGTACCGATTTGAGCCACTGGCAGCGGATGTCGTCAGAATCTCGGGCAAGAGTATAGTCACGGAGAATTTCGTGAAAGCCGGATTCCAAGGTGGACCAGTACCAAGAGTTCACTGACATCTGTCTGACAAATTCCTTGACGTCTTTCTCATGTACCTTTCGGTCCCCTCTACTCAATAAGCCACGCGCGAATGAACTGCAGGCTACCCACAAGGATTTTTGAGCATCAGTCGCGTCGGTCAGAAGATGATGAATCTCTATTCGAATATGGTGCTCTCCCGCGAGAGCCTCAGGCAAAGCGAAACGTTCCATGCGCCAGAAATCTACGTTCGCGCTCGGCGGCTCATATCTCAGACCAAGCACCAGAATTGCTTTTGGCATTAAATCTATTTTCTTTCCCGTCAATCTAATAGCATTCTGGACCGTCAAAGGAGCTAAAGCAGTGTCATCAGGTAGCAAAGAGTCAAAGTCTCTCCACGTTCCGCGATCTTCCCTGAACTGAACAGGCAACTTCCCATGTGTTCTGTCAGCTTTATAGGGCTGCATCGGGTCAGGATGTTTGGACGGATTTTCGAAACCCTGTCCGGCAACAAACCTCGTCACCGCCACCTTACCCGAAGCTAGTTCCTCAAGGAGGATCATCCGAGGCTGCCATGAATAGAGGTCTGCATACCCAGAGGCCATCTGCTTTGGAGCACCGAGAGGAAGCGTCTTTGGTTCGCGTTCCCACAACGCCGAATCCCCGCGCATCACCTCTCGATTGGGATAAGGAACGAGACCGTAAGAAAGCGTTTCATGGAGATTTCTCCCCAGGGGAATGCACATCATGGCATTCGGTGATGGTGACGGGTAATAACCTCTGCCACCGCTGATTGAAAAGCTCATGGTAGAGGTTAGCCAACGCGCACATTCCCCCGGCTCCCTTGCACCGGGATTCTTCGTGTCAGTGTGATCAAAAAGGACCTTATTGGACGTTGCGTTGAATTCGGCCGTTAGTTTTGTCCAGGGTTCGATCTCAACCTTCGGAACATTTGGATTTTGTCCAAACGGATACTTCTCATCGAATAGCCAGAACCGACCACGCCACTTTTCCAGATAAGCAATGACCTGTTCGTGCGATAGCCCATCCTTGAACAACTTCTTGGCTTGATCGATGTCGATTGGACCTTCCAAAGCACGGTACAGGACCGCGAGTAGGAAGCGATGTAGCGCCGCGACTACCAGCGGCGAGGGGTCTTCGATAGCCGCGATCTCTTTGGCTCGAAGCAGGGTGTCTTGGATGCCTAGTTCGCCACGGCTTCCATCGAGAAATCGTACAGGGATCCACTTCTCGGCGATCAGGTTGAATCGGCTC
>JANXQR010000495.1 GCA_025353435.1 Acidobacteriota bacterium
GATGATTTTTGTGGCCAGACGATCGAACGCGGCAATCGCCAGGCGGAGGTGGCCTTCGCGCGTGTCTTCGATCTTGTTGTGACTGATCCCTTTGAGCGATTGAACGAACATCATCACAGTCGGAATGCCACATCGAGATACTTCTGCAGCGTCGTGCAGCGGGCCCGAGGGCAACAAGTGAGCGGCCCCGGAAGTCTCCCGCACGGCTTCCTCGCACAGAATAATCAGCTCTGGATGAAATGGTTCCGGCGCGATATTCCAAATGCGCGACCACTCTACGGTGCACCCTTCTTCCTCGGCGAATTGGCGGCTCTTCTCCTGAGCCGCACGGTACATACTGGCTAGAATGCCAGCGTCGAGATCACGCTGGTCCAGCGTTACTTCGCACCGACCCACCACTGCCGTAACAATGCCGGGGTACGTCTTAACGCTTCCAATGGTGCACACCGCGTCGGGATACTGAAGAGCGATGGGTCGAATCTCGAGCGCAAGCTTTGCGGCCGCGGCCAGGGCATCGTGGCGCGCTCTCATCGGTGTAGAACCGGAGTGCGCTTCCTGTCCATGGAACGTAATCGCATGACGCTCCACACCCTTGGTTCCAAGCACCACGCCGAGAGGCAGACACATCTTCTCAAGTACCGGCCCCTGCTCGATGTGCAATTCAAGGTAAGCTGCTGCGTGTTGGCGTTCCTTCTGTGCGTCTCCGATCGAGTCAATTGAAACGCCACACGCGGCCAGCGCATCTTCAAGACGCACACCGCTTGCGTCAGTGCGTCCGCGATCTTGCTCAATCGACTGTGTGCCTGCGAAGGCTGAAGAGCCGAACAGACTTCGTCCGAAACGAGCCCCTTCTTCATCTGCCCAATCGACAATGCGAATCGTGACTGGAGGCTTGCCATTAAACTCTTCGGCAATCCGACACATCACAACGTACGCTGCAATCATCCCGAGCGCGCCATCAAGCCAGCCGCCGTTGGGAACGGAATCCAGGTGGCTGCCCAGGATAAGCGTTGCTTTCGATGCACCAGGTAGCGTCGTCCAGCTATTCCCGGCGTCGTCCAGATGGTGTTCCACCGGCAAATTGTGTAGCTTCGCCTGAAACCACTCACGCGCCTTAAGCCACGTTGGGCTCCACGCAACGCGTTGCGCACCATGTTCGTCGGCCGTCAATTCGCGAAGCTCTTTGAGCAGATCAATTGCGAGCTGAGCGTCAACGGTCATTGCTGGCCTCATGGTTAAAATACTGCGGCTCACGGCGAATCATCCGGCCCCGATTGCTTTGTCCGACGAAAGTTCCGTCGCTGACTTGCACCGTACCGCGCACTGTCACCACTGACGGCCGACCCTCGATCGCAAATCCTTCGAACCCGTTGTAGTCGTTGTTTGTATGATGCGTGCGCGCCGAAATCATCCCGCGGTAACTTGGGTCGAAGACGACAAGATCGCCATCGGATCCAACCGCGATCATCCCTTTGCTGGGAGCCAACCCAAAGATGCGCGCAGGCCGCGTGCTAAGTGCGTCCACAAAACGATGGATATCGAGCAGACCGCGCTTCACGCCGTAGGTCCACATCAGGTTCACGCGATCTTCAATGCCGGGAATACCATTTGGTATTTGCGTGAATGCCCTTGCTCCAAGAAGTTTCTGCTCCGTATCAAATGGACAATGATCCGTCCCTACGGTATCGATCAGTCCCGCATCAAGCGCACTCCAGAGCGCCGACAGGTTACGCTTGTCGCGCAGGGGCGGCGACATAACATGTTTCATACCCTCGATTCCCGCGCGTTCAGCATAAGTCTTGTCGAGCAGAAAGTGAGGCAGGACTGACTCAATCGACAATCTCACCCCGCGCAATTTGGCATCGACGGCAGCACGCAAAGCGGGCACACAGGATAGATGCACCACGTATCCGGTTGCATTTGTATGTTCGAGAAATGTGGCGAAACGCCCCGTTCCCTCCGCCTCCACAGCTTCAGGGCGCGAGGGTTCATGCCATCCTGGTCCTGTCTTCCCATCAGCGAGAAGAGCTTGCTGCAACTGGCTCACCAACTCCGCGCTCTCACAGTGCGCCGTGGTAATGACACCTAACTCGCTGGCTAATGTTAGGGTGCGGTACATCTCTTCATCGTCGACGCCGAAGAAGTTCTTATATGCGAGAAATATTTTGAACGACGCCGCCCCGTCGCGAACGATCTCCCTCAATTGCGACTCGGTCCGGGCGTCGTAGCGCGTGACCGCCATGTGGAAAGCATAGTCGCAAGCGCTGTTTCCTTCAGCCTTCTCCTTCCATAGGTGATAGCTTTCAAGCGCATCGTCATTGCGCGAAGGACAGCACATCTCTATAAATGTTGTTGTCCCGCCGATGAGTGCGGCCTTGCTTGCAGTCGCGTGTGTATCTTTGGCGAACGTGGACATGAAAGGTAGGTGTATGTGCACGTGGGGATCAACGAATCCGGGAAACACAAGCTTTCCAGATGCATCAATGATCTCAACATCCGCCGGCGCGGGGAGGTCGCGCCCAATTGCGCGGATAACCTCATCCTCCACGAGAATGTCACTGTGGTAGCGGCTCTCCGCAGTTACAATTTCACCGCCTCTGATCAGCAATGCCATTGAATATACCTGCCCTCCGCCCGAATCGCGACGCATGAATCAGTCAATATGGATTCCTGTCTTTTCCCGCCAAGTCTTCATTGCTTCCCAATTGTTAGTTACAGCAACCTGCTGCTCAGACAGTTCGCTCCAGGTGATAGGTTCACGGCCCGAAGGCACCTCGACCATTGAGATACATTGATCGACGGGGCAAACGTTATAGCAAAGCCTGCACCCCACGCAATCTTCTTCCCGAACGGTAGGCTGCGGCCTGGCCTCCGTAGCGGCTGTCTTGCCGCTCGTGCGCACATCGTATGCATAGGGCGAGGCAATAGAACCGTCCGGCGAAACAAGGTCGATGCATTGATGCGCCGTGTCATTGCAGGCCACATAACAGAGGTTGCACTTGATGCACTTATCCGAATCGATGCGCGCAATCGCCCGATAAGAGAGATCGAAATTCTCGAAATCAGAAACGCGGTGCAGGCTCTTGCCAACCACGTCTGAAATCGTCTCAAACCCCTTCTCGTCCATCCAGTTGGACAGCCCATCGCACAAATCTTCAATGATGCGAAATCCATAGTGCATCACAGCGGTGCACACCTGAAGACTGGATGCTCCGAGCAGCAAGAACTCCGCCGCATCTTTCCAGGTGGCAATGCCGCCCATGCCGGAAATCGGCAACCCAGACCGCGAAACCACTTCATCGGTTCCCAACGATGCAAGCATGTTGAGAGCGACCGGCTTCACCGCCGGGCCCGCATATCCGCCGTGGCTGCCCTTCCCCGCGATATTTGGAGTCAATTCCAGCGAATCAAGATCAACGCCCACGATTGAATTAATCGTGTTGATGAGTGATAGTGCGTTCACTCCCGCCGCTACTCCCGCTCGCGCCGGCATCACCACGTTGGTTATGTTAGGCGTCAGTTTCATGATGACCGGGATCGTGGCCATTTCCATCACCCAGCGCGAAATCTGCTCGCAATATTCGGGAACCTGGCCGACCGCTGCTCCCATCCCGCGCTCACTCATTCCGTGAGGACAACCGAAATTCAATTCGATGCCATCCGCCCCAGTGTCTTCAATCCTTTTTACGATTTCGTGCCACGCCTCCGGCTTCGACTCCACCATTGCAGACACGATCACCGCGCGATCGGGCCATGCCCGCTTCACTTCGGCAATCTCGCGCAGATTGATTTCGGGCGGGCGATCCGAGATCAACTCAACATTGTTGATCGCCAGCATGCGTTGCCTTCCGAAATGCCACGCCCCGTAACGATTTGAAACATTCAGTACTGGCGCGCCAATTGTCTTCCACACGGCGCCACCCCAACCCGTCTCAAATGCCCTGTGGATTTGCGCGCCCGAGTTAGTCGGCGGAGCCGATGCCAGCCAAAACGGATTTGGCGATTTGATGCCAGCGAAGTTAATGCGCAGGTCTGCCATATCACCTTGCCTCAGTCGTTGACGGCTGCGCCATCAGCTTGCGGCCAATCGCCGCTGCCGCAAGCTTGCCGTCCTGCACTGCCATCACTGTCGATGCCGCTCCCCGCGATCGAATGCAATCGCCGATCGCATAGACGCCCGCAATGCTCGTCTCAAATTCGGAGTCAACGTCAATGAATCCGCTCACCGCGCGCAGGCCAAGGAACTCCACCAGCGCAGGCTTTTGCTGACCCACAGCCTTGATAATCTGGTCTGCTTCCAAAACAATTTCAGAACCCGTAACTAACGTCGGAGCGGGCCGTCCAGAACCGTCCGGCCCACCCAATTCCACACGGAGACACTCAAGCCCGACCGGCCGCTCACTATCCAGAAGAACGCGCGAGGGCTGGGTCAAAAAACGAAATTCAATACGTTCGTCGCGAGCAAATCGATACTCATGTTCGTAGCAGGTCATCTCGTGCTCGGTACGGCGGTAGACCATGGTAACGCGACCGCTGCCCAGCCTTCGCGCAATCGTGGCGCAATCAATCGCGGTATTTCCCGCGCCAATCACCAGCACATTCTGACCAATCTTCAATTGTTCCGGTCCGGTCTTGCTCGCTTCTATAAAATCGATCCCGTCGACAATGGCATCTTCGCCGTCAATGCCCAGTTGCGGAGTTCGCCCCAGCCCGACGGCCAGCACTACGGCTTCAAAATCGCGTTGCAAGTCAGGCATAGAAATGTCCTTGCCCAACTCCCGGTCGCTTTGAATCTCAACTCCAAGTTCCGCAATCATTCGCGCCTCTTCAAGCGCAATCTCCATCGGCTCGCGCAGTCCGATAATCCCGTAAGTGGAAAGCCCCCCGGGCATCGAGCGCTTCTCAAATATTGTCACCGTATGGCCATATCGAGCCAACTCCCCAGCGCACGAAAGTCCTGCAGGCCCGGCGCCAATTACCGCAACGCGATGATCAGTCCGATCGCCGCGCCGCGCCGGCAGCACGTGGTGCGCACGCGCGTAGTCCATTGCATGGCGCTGCAGCCGGCCAATCGCAATCGGCTTGTGGTCCGCGCCCAGCACGCAGGCGCCTTCGCATAACTCCTGCACCGGGCACACCCGGGCACACGTCGCGCCAAGAAGATTCGACGCGTAGATCACCTGTGCTGAGCCGCGCAGGTTGCCGCTCGCAATCCTCTTGATGAAACTCGGTATGTCAATGTGGGTCGGGCAGGCGTGCGTGCACGGCGCGTCGTAGCAATACAGACAACGGTCCGATTCCACTGCCGCCGCATTGTCTGTGAGTGGCGGCAATTGTTCGGCAAGCGATCCGCGCTTCTCGTTCGGAACCGGTCCCATCCACGCACTCCTTGGAAGTAAGTTCGTGCACCATGCAGCCTTCCCGCCTCATCGGTTGACTTGCAGAAGTCAATAAGGCAAGGTGCATGGCATACCAACAGGAGTTTTCATTCTATTGCAGATTCCGGCCGGAACAACACCGATGTAGGACTTGAAGGGATACAAACGCAGTTGGGGGCGATGATCGCGCAGCTGCGGCGATCATCCCCCCCAATCCTTAACGGGTTGCGTTCAATCTAGCGAAACATCGCCGATGCGGCATGCAGCTTGGCGTTCGCGGTGATTACTGCCAGCTTTTCTCCTGGCAGCTTGCACTCCTCTGACACCTTTACTGCGGCCACGTGGTTTTGGGCGGTAACTGAAACACGTGGATCCGCAACGATGCCGACAGTGAGGATCACCCTGTGCCCATTTTGGATCCGGTCACGCAGAAGGCTCTCTTCGTTGTGACCATGAAATGACCTCTTCCAGAACCCCTTCTCGGTAACGACGCACCACCCCGAAGGCTGGCCCTTCAACGATGCATAGCATTCCGGGTTCTTCGTGATCATCTCGGATGCTTCAAGGCGGCAACGCTCAGCTTCCTTTACCGCATCAGGAAAGGCTTCATTCATCTTTATCGTCAAAATTACCTCCCGCACGGAACATGGGTCCGCGCAATTCGAGTTAAAGTTCAATCAGTTTTTTAGGGAAACAATGTTGCAAGGAAGAGGTGTTTTTTCAGATAAGGAATGAGGTCGAAATAGCCGGAACACTTGTTGCTACTTTGCTTCAGCTATTGGATTCCAGAATGAGTTTTCGCATTCGGGAACCGCTGCGGGCCCTTATCTCTGTCTTGTAAACGCACCAAGGTATTGAAGTCATTCTAACACTTCGTTCATAAATGGCAAGATTCTTTTCCCAACACGAATCATGCCCGCGAACGCTCAGGATTCCAGACGATCTGCGCACCCGTAGGTCGTTCAGCCATATTCATGGTCCCACTTTGAGAGCACGACTGGATTCGAACCAACAACCTCTTCCGGGTCAAAGGATGCATTTCAATGTTTTCAAGCACTTAGAAGGGCCATGAGTTTGGTGAAGGACTTCTCAGTGCTTGATAGCACTGGCAGCGGCACTGGGCTGTGGGTTGAAAAGGTTTTGCAGACCTTTATCGAAGGGGTTCAAGCGCATTATTTAGGGGCTCGCGCTGCTCCGGCACCTCATATCCGTCCGACTTTGGTCCGACCCCCCGGGCTTCCGGCTGGAACCCGAGAGTCTGCACCGCTGCGGCGTCATTGGGAGAAGGTCCGACCGCGGCCTGTTCGAGGAATCGGCGCTCGGCCGCGGGAACTTGACCACAGTTGCAACATTCTGCCTACCGAAACGATGTCAACACGTGAAGATGCCCGAAAGGGGTGCGGGACCGGCGGGGAATGCCGATCCCGCAAACTTGGCAATCACCTGCAACAATCCGAAGACTCTACTTCTCGATCACCCCGCAGGCGATGCGATCGCCGGAGTTACCAGACGGATCGGACATGAGATCGTCGGCTTTCGCGTGGATCACCAGGGAAGTGCCGCCGCCGTGGAATAGTGAGTTAGCCTCGTCCCCAAGAGTGGCGCCGGCGGCGATGAAGGTCAAACTGCCGGTGCCGTTGGCTCCCACGACGAGATTTGGCATATCTCCGAGGTGCGGATGGGGGTCACCTGCATTGTGGACACCGTGATGGGCCGAGGTCGGGTTAAAGTGGCCGCCAGCTGAGGCGAAAGCTGGGCCTTCGCACTTGCCAACCGTGTGAATGTGAATGCCGTGTTCTCCAGGGGATAGGTTCGAGACCTTGACAACAATTTTGACGCCTTGACCCGCAGATGTGATTTTCGCATCGCCGATTTTGGCTCCCTGGCCATCCAAGATCTGAGCATGGGCCGATGTCTTGGCGGCGGCCAATTGAACAGCAGCGCAGAACAAAGCGAACCCGGTAATCACCAAAACAAATTTAAAGCGCATTTCATCTCCTTCTTCGATTAGGTTTCCGACCTCTGCCATGGCCAGAAAACGATGTCCCAGTTGCAGCCACCCGGAAGCCAGCAGTTCTTCGCTATCAAATTCGGGTAACCAAAAAGTGTGTATCCCCCTCTACATCGATGCGGCTTAGGCACATGACGTCCAGCTCATGTGACGACTTGGTAAGTCTTCACGACGGCCTGATACATGACAGCATCGGTCAATGAACTGCTCCAACCGATTGCGCATATTCGGGCTTGCTATTGACCTTGCCAAGCCTAAGCCCCCAACTGAAATACCACTGGCGATAGTTCAACGTAGAGCCATTCACGTAGGTATACCCGCTCTGCAAATAGGAGCGCCTGCCGAAATTGAAGTCAATGGAATCTGTGATGTACTTGGAGTCGTGATTGGTTGTGAATTGTGACAGCAAATCCTGTTTTCCGATTTGGAGATTCCAGAATGCCCGATTCGTGACCTGACGCGACAGGGAAAACATCTGGTAGTTCCCTTTACCGAAATTACTGTCGAATTTGGAATAGTGGAAATCGGCACGAAGGCCAGAATGGGCGATCTCGCTCCATGATGCGCCGAAAACCTGATTCAAGGACCGATGAGAATCTCCTGTCTTCTCGCTCGCGCCGAGTGTGGTGTAAAGAGTGAAATTCCGAGTCGGCTTCAGATGAACACCGCCGCTGATTCCTTGAAAGAGAAGTTTGTCCACAAGGCCAGTGCCGACGATCGTGGTGGTAGCTGTGGGCACATCGCGAAAGTAGTTGTGATACAGGTCGAAGGAAACAGCCCGAAAGGGCTGATAGTGTGCGGTAAGGTAACTGTGACTGACTCCGGGGCCCAGGCGCAAGCCGTTGGTGGACGCACCGCGCAGAGTATCCGCGATCAATGAATGGTTAACCGACACCACTCCCTTATACGACACTTCGTTCTCGAAGAATGCGAAGGGACGGTCGATCTTCCAGCCAACCGTGTTAACCCCGACGCCAGAGGTGCTGGAGAAATGGATATTCTCATAGTTGCCACCTGTGAAGTTGATGAATGAGCCGCCAATCCGTTGATTGGGCCTGTAATGCCAGGAGTTTAGATCGGGCGTAGAACCCAGAAAGACGCCGGTGGTCATTCCCAAGGCTGATTTCCGGCCAAGATATCCGCCATCGATGGTGTCAAGGCTGACCGCCCATGGGAGATACAGCCGGCCGATACCGGCAACCCATTTGGCATCAGGATTGTCGTAGTACAACTGCATCGTATAGGTTTTGTTCAGTGACTCCTCAATGGTTGGCTCCTGGAACTGAGAATGGCGGTTGATGCGCCCGCGCCAATACCCTTGAAGGTTCCAGTGCGTTCCCAGAATGTGCGTCATGTCACTTTGGACAGAAATGCCGTTTTGCATGGTGGTCCCAGGAGTGGAGCCAAAACTTGTAGTCGCGCTCGAGTCAAAGCTGATCCTCCCTGCCATTCCAGTTCCGTCCACGGTCTCTTTCCTTCGCACTGACCGCACAAAGCTTGATTCCCCGATTTCGGCGGTGGCAGAGAAATCAGTCTCCTGATTGGCCGGAAGCAAGACTTTTTCAAACTCGCCGCGACTTGCGTTGAGCACATTTCCGGCTGCCGCAGCTGCGTCTTTTGGAGTAAGTTCGGCCACGTCTCCAACGCGGATGGTGCGATCCTCTGTAACCGGCTCGGTGACAGCAGAAGCCGCCGCGACCCCAATCACTCGAACAGACGCAATAAACGCATCCTGACTATTCATCGGTGTTCCGCTGGTTGCAACAGAGAGGGGGCGATTGATATCAAGCTCCATTCCGGCCCGCACCCCAGAATTGGCGCCTCCGTCAAGGTACACAGTGTCTCCAGCAATGTACTTGACTTTGAAACTGCGCCGAACCGTGTCTGCCATTTCGGTCGCCGGCTCTTCAATCTTTGATTCCAACGGCACGGCCTCGACCTGCGGCACGGGATTCATCAAAGCCGCTCCTTCGACCTTCTTCACGTCTTCAGTCACTTTTTTTGTGGCGGCGGCCGGGAGATTTGACGTCAGATCCGTAGCGGCGACAGACTCAGCCGCCAAGACAGGGTGGGGAAGAATCCTCAGCACAAGGGTGTTCCCGATCGTTTGAATTGCATACGGCCGCGCCGAATCGATCCCAACGACGATTCGAGCGTTGGATGGATCACCAGGACTCGCGCCAACGTGGATTTCATACACTCCGTTCCGATACAGCTTGAGACGCTGAGATTGATCTCCAACGGAAGACTTTGGAAAATCGACAATCAATCGACCCGGGTTACGAAACTCCTTGATGATGGGCGTTACCGGTGCGGTAAGTTCAACTTCGACCCGCAATTCATTTCCATCAGGCACTACATGAACGCTCTTCACCTTCGCCCCCACGGCGTAGGCACCAGGGGAATTGCCGCTGGTCTTGACCTTAGGCAATGGGCCATTCGAGGCCATAGCTACAACGGTTTTCACATCTTCAGTCACTCTCGATGCGCCCACGGTCCGTGGACTTGTTGTGGCCACTGGTACAGCCGCGGTGGCAGGATGGGGAAGAATATTCAGCACAAAGGTGCTCCCGAGAGTCTTGATTGCGTACGGTCGCACCGAGTCGATCCCGACCACGATTCGAGTGTTGAGCGGATTACCGCTTCCGGGGGCCACGTGGATTTCATAAACTCCGTTCCTGTACAGCTTCAGGCGCTCGGAGGAATCTCCAACAGAAGAATTTGGAAAATCGATAATCAACCGGCTCGGATTACCGAGTTCCCTGACTATTGGCGTTGCCGGTGCGGTGAGTTCGACTTCGACGCGCACCTCAGTCCCTTCGGGCACTACATGAATGGTTTTCACTTTCGCCCCAACTCCGAACGCGCTCGCAGAAGACCCGCTCATAGCGATCAACACAAGAGCACCTAGTAAGCTTGGTTTCATTTATCACCTCACTTCGTAACCGTTCCTGGAGTGAAGACAGCGCCCGACCAGCTATCCATGGATAGATGACACTCGCGACACTCAGTTCCATAACCTAGGGCGCGATGATTCGGCGCCGAGGTCTTATAAAAGTCTTTTTTGTGGCAGCTAATGCATTCCGTCGACAGCCCGAATCGATTGAACTGCCCGACCGTTCCGACTTTGTGGCAAGAATAGCAATCCACAGCGGCATGGGCACCTATTAGAGGAAATCGATCCTGATGTGCGTTAATGTTGTGAATTGAGACCTGCCAGCCATTTGTGTTGTGACAGACTTCACATTCGGCCCCGTTTTTCCTGCGGTGGAGGTCAGCGTGACAGTCCTGGCACTTAGTCGGAATATTTGTGAACATGAGATTGGCATGGCAGTCACGGCAAGGCACGGAGACGTGTTGACCCCGGAGAGGAAAATTAGTTTCCGCATGGTTGAACCTCATCTTGTAAGGGATGATCTCCCAACTCGCAGCGGTATGACATACGTCGCATGGAACCTTGAGCCTCCCGTGCGGGCTGCCGGTGGATGCGACGGGACGTGCGACCTCCATGGCCGATATTCTCGCCGATAACATGAGCAGAACTAAAAGTGGAGTGAATCGACAAAAGAACAACATGATTCTCCTGCATTTGACTGTGCATATTTTGAGACCTCCTTTTCGGGCACCGTTCGAATTATGATTGCCACCGCAAACGTGAGCAGCGCTGGCGCGGCGACGCGCGCCGTCGATCACACCTCTTCGGCGAAGGGTGTGTCCATTCCAAGTCGCGTGCTTGCCCTGTAGAGGCTCGCATCCAGTCATAACTGGGCAAGCTCCCGCCGAGGAGGCACGAGGAGGTCTGATCTAATTCTGAGCTACTTGTGGAATCGAAACCGAAGCGCGAGTTAGGCGCGCCTGCTCAAGTTTCTTAGAGAAGCGGACGATGCAGCTATCTACGGTGCCGGTTACGGCGGGTCGAGCGGGAGGAAGTATAACAAGCAGGGTGAGTTGGGTAAAGTGTAGCGGGGAACATGAGCAATTGACTCCCAATGGTGGAATTATGTTAGCAATGAGAGAAACAGTGTTGGGAGCATTGCCCGGCTTGTCTGCATGCCCTCATGAGAAAACCCCCTTGGGTCACCCCAAAGACGTTTCGCATGGTGATCCAATATTCGCTCTGTCATCAATTGATAGAGACAGGACGAAGATGGTTACCCGAAATCGAAGGAATCGATTGTTACTTGGGTAGGCACTTTCATTGCCAAACGTTAACTCTGAAGTAACCTACACGTGAGAAGAGGTTTAAGAGCGAAAGCCATTATTCATCGCTAATTACGAAGTTAGATCAGTCGTGTAACTTTTTCGCTGATGTGTACTTTTTGCTCTACTATTCGATCGCACGAATACAGTTGGACCTATAACAAGAAACGACTGGGGTCTGCTTTTGTCACTCGTACTCCGATGAATCTAGAACAGCAGAAGTGCGGGATCGCCTGCATGTTGTCGACTTAGAAAGAAAGGTGCCGCGGCGAAGCGAAATCACTAAACCCCTTGTGCAGGGCTGGTGTCACAATCTTCGGAAGCAATGAAGGGCCTCTATTTCTATCTAGGCAATTCCAGTTGTGCTGTCTGATTTGAGCAGAGCGAATTGAACCTTCATAACCCGAAAATGAATAGGGCACCATCTGTCCGCGAAAATGCTAG
>JANXQR010000557.1 GCA_025353435.1 Acidobacteriota bacterium
CCAGTGAAGGCCATGCCGAGAGTGAGCAGGAGTAGAAAGACACCAACGATCCAGGTGAGTTCGCGGGGGAACTTGTAAGCACCGAAGAGAAAGACCTGTGCCATGTGAATGAGCACGATGGCGATCATAAAGTCGGAGCCCCAACCGTGAAGGGCACGGAGAAACCAGCCGAGTTGGATATTGTGATCGAGGAATTGGAGGCTGCTCCACGCATGACTGGCGGAGGGTGTGTAAACGATGGCAAGCAGGATGCCGGTGACTACCTGAAGGCCCAGGATGACGGTGGCAGCGCTGCCGAATACATACCACCAACTAGAGGTGCTGGAGGGGACTTCATGTACCGCTGCCGCTCTGGCAGGCTGGCCAAGGCCGAGGCGCCGTTCAAGCCAGCTGTATATTGCGATACCGCCTTTTCTCATCCCTGACATGAGGCGCTCCCCGATTTGGGTTTCTCGATAGAGACGAGATTTGTGGATCCATCTAGCTGCCGGAAGGGCGGGTCGGCACACGCGTGCTGGGCGAGTGTGGGCATCCTGCCTACTTTGATCATCAAAGTATTGGCGATGATTTTATTGTTGTACTCAAATAGGCCGCGCTCAGGCGGACCTGAGGCTCGGGATCCGTCAGCATAGTAGGCGCCGCCGTGGCAGGGGCAGAGAAAGAGCCTTGACTGAGCAAACCAGCGGACGGGACAACCAAGATGTGCGCAGTTGATGGCGAAGACCTGAAATGTGCTGCCAGAAACGCGGCGCACCCAGCAAGGGATGTCTCCGGTCTGGCCGTCCCAGGGGGTAGTGATCGGATTGCGGAAGTTGACGAGGCGCGTTTCGTTTTCAGGAAAATCACTGATCGGGCCAAGTGCGATCCATGAGTTGTAGCTCGAACCCTTCTTCACCGCGGGGCCCAGAAGATAGCCGATGATGGGCACCGCAAGGACTGCGCCGACAGCTCCGTTGGCGAGGAGCGAGAGCTTGAAGAGGAAGGCTCGTCTGGAGTGGCGTGCACTTCGCGCGCTCGTTAGCTCTTGCGGGATAGCCTGACCGTCCTGCGAAGCTGAATCGGATTGTGGAGTCGGCTCACTCGGTGTCATTTCGCTTTGCTCCTTCGAAGCACTTCGCTTGGTACCGTGGGATCAGTGTGCTTCATGGTTGCGTGGGATAGGGCTGGCCGGGGTTGACGGATCGCTTTGATGCTAGCCATGCGACGATGTCGGTTACCTGCTGGCTGGTCATCGCTTGCGCTGGTTTTGATGAGGCGAGGTCTGAGCGCCAGTCGGGCATGTCACGGTCGGGAAGGCCCGCGATCGTCATGCTTCTTAGATTCTGGTCGCTGATCAGCGCGAGATAGGATGAGTCGACAATGGAACCTATCTTGCCTGATTTGCTCTTCGGATCGCCAGGGGCGCCTTCCCCGGCGGCGCCGTGGCAGCGGGCACAGAAGGTAGCGTACGCTTGCTGGCCTCGGATCGGATCGCCGGGTTGAGTGGCGAGATAGGGTGGAGGGTTTTGTCCAGCTAGAACACCTGGTCTGCCCCACGTGCGCACTAAGCCCTGGGCAAGAGAAGCAACCTGCTGGTCGGTCAACATGCCGCCTGCGCTCTTTGCGAAAGGCGGCATGAGCTTGCCTGGAACGCCGTTTGCGATGATCTGACGCAGACGGTCTTCTCCGACGACAGCGAGATAGACAGGATTGGCAAGTGGGAGTGCCGCTCCATTCTTGCCGTTTTCTCCGTGGCAGGCAGCGCAGTTCTCCTTATAGAGTGTCGCGAATGCAAGCACATCGTCGGGGCGCAAGACCGCTGGTCCAGGTCCAGGACGACCGGGAATATGATTGCAGCCGAGCGAAGCAAAGCAAACCCCCACGAGGGCGACTGCACTGTTCCGCGCAGATTTGAGAGTCGCCAGTCTCATTTCTTGTCGTCTTTCGGTTCGATTTGATCGCCGTGGAGGCCGGCGCGGATGGAGAATGGCAAGGCTTGAAACTGCGGAGTGCGCACTTTGACATGAAGATTCACGACAAAGCCGCATACCAAGCCGAAAGCAATCTGAGAGACGATGAACCAAGGCCAGTTAATGCGCGCGTCGAGAATGGGACTGATAATGCCAATCGCGGAATACAGGATCCCCGTCCACAGGAAGGGTGCGATGAATCCAGCGGTGAGGATGGGCTTCCAGGGAAACATCGGCAACATGGCTCCGTAAAGCAGGCCGATGAAGACCGAGGCGAGAACGTGGATAGCCATGGCAGCGAGCAGCCCCTCGATATGAAACTGTGCTAAAAAGGCGTTACTCTCTCCAGCCCAGCTAACGAAACCGCCGGCGGCCAGAAGATTTACTGCATACCAGACACTGTGATAGCGGATAAGGCCATACACGGCGGCAGGCACAATCATTGCAATGCCCCCTGCGATACCGCCCCTGACCCCCGCCGTCAGGCTGAAGGTTTCAACCGGCAGCAACTTGCGGTGCATGAGGTCACCCGATATGCGCTCGCGGATTGTACGAGTGCTTGTAATGGTGATGACCGCGTCGTGGACCGGAACCATAATGTGATGCTCGTGCGGAATGACCTGGAAGAACCATCCCCAAATTGCTCGGAGCGCCAAGAGAAGGCCGAGCAGGCTGATGGCCCAGTGCGTCACCATTCCCGCAAGCACGAGCGCAATGCCAAGCGCAAGCACCATGGGCCACGCTGTGGGCGCTGGAAGTGAGACGGCTCCGGTCATGCTTCCTCGCTGATCATTCAGCGTATCTTGATGAATAAATCCGCGTCCTTCCATTGTTGTTCCGCCTTTTTGAAACCTATCTGCCAATGACGTATACGACTAGAAAGACGGCTACCCAGATGCCGTCAACAAAGTGCCAATACAGCGAAAGTACTTCGAGTCGCTCCGAGTAGGCTTTCTTCATGCGCCCGGCGAGGGAGATTCCGAGCGCGATGCAAAGCATGACTAGTCCTACAAGGACGTGCGTTGCGTGCAGGCCAACCAACGAATAAAAAGTAGATCCAAAGAGATTGGTGCGAATCGTCAATCCGTCATCATGGATGAGGTGAAACCACTCCCGCGCCGTAGAGAGCAGAAACAGAAAACCCAGAAGAACCGTGGAGGCTAGACCGATAGCGCAATTCCGGAGGTTATTCCTGCGTAGGGCGGCGACAGCGAAATGAACTGTGAAACTGCTGGAGAGGAGGCAAATAGTGCTGAAGATCGGTAACTCCAGCACCTGTGCGGGGTACGGAC
>JANXQR010000559.1 GCA_025353435.1 Acidobacteriota bacterium
CGCCCCCCCCGCCCCCGATGCAGAACAAAACCGCGAATGAACCCCATGCAAAGCGGCGCGGCCGGCTAAGTAATGCTAATCCTCAAGGCGCGCCAAGATGCGGGGCGCGCACTCGCAAAGGCACTCCCTGCGGCTGTCCAGCCGTGATTGGGAAGAAGCGTTGCCGGATGCATGGTGGCCTCTCCACGGGGCCACGGACGGCGGCGGGCCTTGCCCGCTCGAAACAGGCACGCTGGAAACACGGCGGATTTTCCGCAGAGGCCCGGCAAGAAGCGGCGCACTTTCGGGAGTTGCTGCGGGAGAGCAAGGAATTGGAGAGACTTTCTGGCACGCTGAGAACAGCGAAGATAACAGCGGGAGACCGCACGATATTGATCGTGCCAAACTAGGTTCCTTCCCAGTATCGGCACGGACCCTGGGGATACCATCTCTCCATGGAAGCTGGTGCTCTCAAGCGAATTGGCGCCATCGCGAATGTTCTGTGTTACCTCAGCGCTTCACATCTTCTTGCCCAGACACATCATGAGTCGAAGCCGCCTGAAACTCCTCACCTGCAATTCGTGACCGAATATGTAAGAGAACTCGCAGAGGTTCAAGAGATCAGAGATGATTTTGATCGGCAGATGGATCCCACCAAGAACCCAGATGCTCTGTCTGTTTCGAGCTACAGCTTTACGAGAATGATTCTCGAGTTGAAGTCTCAGACTCGTATTTTGAGCGCTATGCATCTCAGTAAACCTTATGACGTCCTCATCCCATCAGTCGCGGGACTCTACAAGCAGAAAATCGCCCTGTTTGAACGACTGCTCGAAACCGATAGAACGATGCTTGAAGGTCCTAAGAGCGGAGTGGATTATTCGAAATTGGCGGCTGAGCTCCCTGAATTGAGGGCCAAGATCGACGACGTTGATCACACACTCTTCGATGCCACTCCACTAGTGTTCATGTCGCTGGTTAATCCGAGGCCCGATTCACAAGACCACGTAAGCCATCTAGTCATAACGTGTGCGGAGCGTACTCAGCTCATCGTTCAAATGAACGCGTCCTTTGGAGACAAACTCAACCAAAAGAACCAGCCCTATGGTGTAAGCTCAGCGACCGTCCTGAGGGATGCTCTCCTCACCAAGGGCTACAAGTGCTCTGATGAACCGTGGGACTGAATCGAGGGGCTGGCGGACAGCGTGAAAATCATTTTTGGCTTAGGGAGCAACATAGAATGAAGAATCGCCTGACCTTTCTCATTGTCGTTGCTGCCATCCCCTTACTCATAGCGCCCAGCGGGCACGCCCTCAGCGGGGTTACAGGTACACGACTGTTGCACGACTGCCGGGCTGCCATCAAGAGCACGGACGTAAACCCGGCGCTCACACTCGAAGAAGATAGGGCAGCTGACCGCTGCATTAGTTACGTGCAAGGGGTTCTCGACTCGAACAACTTTTGGAGATTCATCGATACACGGGACCACAACAAGATGCTGCACTATTGCATTGACAAGGATGTCAGCACAGAACAGGTGATCCGGATTCTCGTGAAGTACCTGGAGAACAACCCAAAGGAGCTAAGTGAGAATGGATGGGTATGTCTCCAAGCCGCACTTCTTAAGAGCTACCCATGCGATACCCCGTAGGGCCCTTTCAATCGGCGCAGCCGGTGGCCGAGCACCGCGCGCAATCGGGACTCCATCGGGGCTCTGGAAATGCGCTGGTTCGCGGGACCCGCATAAATGTTAACAATTTCTAAGGTTTTTACCTTCTGCATCGGAAAATAGTCTGGCGTCCGCCTCCCAAATAGGAGGTTGGCTGGACGAGCCCTCGCATCCGGACTTAGGATGCTTGTGAACTCAACGAACGCAAGCCGCGGGCGGGCAAATTCGCTCCTACCTCGAATGCGCATGGTCTCGCCAACATGATGCGTTCGCCCTCGTTTTCAACTCGTCGCTACAGACAACGGAAGGTACGCGAATCATGTCGAATACCAGGTCAATTTCGCAGTTGCTAAGAAAAGGTTTACTTTGTCTCCCTGTCCTCGTTGCGATGAGTGCGCAAAACTCGCCAGGACAGTCGGCGGCGCCCGCATCGACCGCTGACATCGACTTTCCCACCGTTTTGTATGGCGCGGCTTATTACAACGAATACATGCCGGGCGATCAATCAGCGCGCCTCGATAAGGACGTGGCCCTGATGAAGGCCGCGGGCCTGACCGTTGTTCGCATGGGCGAATCCACCTGGAGCCTGTGGGAGCCGGAGGACGGCCACTTCGAGTACGCCTGGATGGACCACATCGTGGACGCGATGAGCAAGGCCGGCATCAAGGTGATCCTCGGCACACCCACGTACTCAATTCCCGCGTGGATGGCGCACCAGCATCCGGAGATACTCGCCGACCGCATTCCCGGAGGCATGTTTGGTGGCAAGGCGGTGCCGGCCACTTATGGTCTGCGCCAGAACATGGACACTGACTCGCCCGCGTATCGCTATTACGCCGAGCGGCTCATCCGCCACATCGTTGCGCACTACAAGGACAACCCCGCCGTGATCGGCTGGCAGCTCGACAACGAGACAGGAAGCTATGACGCCGACAATCGCGATGTATTCATTGGCTTCCAACACTATCTCGAAAAGAAGTTCCACACGCCGGAAGAGCTGAGCAATGCCTGGTTCCTCAACTACTGGGGAGAAAACCTTCACTCATGGGAGGACCTGCCAATGCGCGATGGCGCGCAGAGCACTGGATACAAGCTCGAGTGGACTCGTTGGAGCCAGATGCGTGTCACTGACTTTCTGCATTGGCAGGCAGCGCTGGTGCGGGAGTGCGCCGGGCCGCGCCAGTTCATCACCACCGACTACGGCGGCATGATGAAGCGCGATGTGAATGAAAACGACATCGCATCCGCGCTCGACATTGTGGCCGACAACATTTATCACGGCACGCAAGACCATTACGACGGCACATTCCAGGCTCTCCAGAGCGACTTTTCCCGCTCGCTGAAACACGGAAATTTTCTGGTGACAGAAACGAACGCGCAGACCATTGGCTGGTCCTCGCAGAGTCAGTTCCCGCCCTACGACGGCCAGCTCCGTGAGGATGTCTACACCTATCTCGCCAGCGGCGCCAACATGGTGGAGTACTGGCACTGGGCCTCAATCGCTGCGAACCAGGAGACCTATTGGAAGGGCATCCTCTCGCATGATCTCGAGCCCAATCGCATGTACGCGGAGATGAGCCGTACCGCGCATGAGCTTGAAAAGGTCGGCCCGCACCTTGTCGGCCTCAAGATCCACAACGATGTTGCCATCCTGTGGAGCCGCGACTCCAACAACGCCATCAGCTTTATGCCCTACGGCGGCGGCGTGCCGGAAAGAAGCTGGACCAACGATCCTGATGGTTACGTGTCTCTGGTGCAGCAGATGCACCGCTCGCTCTACCAGATGAACATCGGTGCGGATTTCGTGTTTCCTGACACGCAGGATTTCTCCGCGTACAAGGTGCTCATCGTGCCCAACCTCTACATCTCCGATGACGCGTTACTTCAACGCATTTCGGACTACGTAAAGAATGGCGGCCACGTGGTGATGACCTTCAAGAGTGGGTTCGCCAATGAAAATTCCGCGGTCCGCTGGGTGCGCGCGCCGGGCCCATTGCGGGAGGCGGCCGGCCTCAGCTACCAGGAGTTCTCAAACCTCGAGCACCCGCTCGCGCTTAAGGGCGACCCATTTCACGCTGGTGATGCAAACAAGGTTTCCTACTGGGCGGAGTTCCTGATGCCGGAACACGCCAAGCCGCTGGCGTTTTACGACCATCCATTCTTCGGCAAGTGGCCAGCCATTACTGAAAACCAGTTCGGCTCAGGGACATTGCTTTATGAGGGAACCTGGCTCTCCGATGCGCTACAGGCCGCGATCCTCCACGACACGCTGCAGAAGGCCGGACTCACGGGATCAGATCAACAGGTGCCCGCCGCAGTCCACGTGCAGCATGGCGTAAACAAGATGGGCCATCGCCTCCATTACTACTTCAATTATTCGAGCAGCGCGGTGGACGTGCCCTACGGTTATGATGCCGGCGCCAACCTGCTCGACGGCAAGTCCGCGGCAAAGGGCAGCAAGATTTCGCTTGCGCCGTGGGATCTTGCAATCGTGGAAGAAGGCGCATCGGCGAAGTAGACGCGGCTCGAGAGCCACCGCGATGCCGGTATCGACCGGCGTAGCCCTGCGATCATGAAATGTGAAGAGGAGTGCTATGGCCATCGTTGCAGGCGTTGATTTCGGAACTCTGAGCGTGCGTGTCTCCATCGTTGACAGCGTTCGCGGGCGGCTCGGTACTGCAGTCGAGGAATATCCGCTCCATCGCAAACGTGAGGATCCCGACTTCGCCACGCAATCGCATGAAGACCACATGCGTGCCTTGGCAG
>JANXQR010000584.1 GCA_025353435.1 Acidobacteriota bacterium
GTCCGGTTTGGTGACACTATTCTTTCGGGATCAGCAGGAAGGAATGGACAACGATCCCCGCATCGATGAACTCTCCGACGATCACGCCCTCCTCGTTCTTGCCCCATAACTCGCTGCCCCAACTGTTTGGGTTGCCGACCAATATCTGGTGGGGGACATCGAAGACCGCGGTCTTTCCGCCCGGGGACCGCATGAATGCGTGTCCGACGGAGTTGTTGTCATTCACCCGGCCAAGCGTCGTGCCGTCCTCGGCCAGACCGAAGGTCCACACTGCAGTAGCGCCGGCGGAGACCGTCGGGACAAAGCTGGTCACCCGGCCCTCCGGGCTGCGCTCGTATCCCGCGACGAAGCCGGTTGTGGTGGCGTAATAGCCGGCGGTCACGCCCTGGTTGTTGATAAGGGCGCTGTTGTACGCGGCACTGGTCTCGCCGGGAAAGTCGTAGTCGGTGAAAGCGCCCTTGGCCGAGCGCACAAAGCCGTGACTGCCGCCAGAGGGGTCCGTGACGGCTCCCGAAACCTCACCCCTGTCGTTGATGCTGTATGCCCAGGTACCCTGATAGACGCCAATGCCTTCGGCGGGATCGTCGAAGATTGTGATCTTGCCGTCGGGTGCCCGCAGGAATCCGTGAGCCACAAAGTCGGCGCCCAGGTAGTTTCCAATGATCTCACCGCGAGCGTTGAGGCTCTGTGGCTCGGTCCCCACGTAATTGCCCGTTCCGGGACTGACGCCGGGGGCGTCAAAGACGATGAAAGTACCGTCGGGATTGCGCAGGAAACCGTGGTAGACGGCGTACTTGTCGCCGAAGCCACCCGCGATTACGCCACGATCATTAATGCCCACCGGATAGGTATAAAGCATACCTCAGCGGCTAAAGCCGGCGCTGATTCTGCTGTGTTTACACCGGGGATGAATCCCCGGCCTACCGCCCGGATGAGTTTATCAGCAGCATGTGAAGTCGCGAGCCTGACACGTCTCATTGCTCCAAAGGATTTCTTCCGCAGCGCGTAAAGCCGATACCTCCGGGTCCGCTTCGGTGACAGGGCTAAAGAGGTGGCGGAGGAACTCACGGTTTATGGCGAAATTGGCTGAACGTGTCCCTCCAGGGCTGAAGCCCTATCAATTCTGTTGGGTTTATTTGGGGGGTGAAACCCTCGCCTCCCTCCGCGTCGAATTTTTTCCGCACCATTTGAAGCCACTGCGCTTGGAAGGGCGTGAACGTCAAGGGCTGAAGCCCCGACCTACCCGCAGTGACCTACCAGTGCTGACGTCATCTCAGATTCCATTCGTCACAGTTCCTTTGACTCTCTACCCATAGGTCATCTATAGGTACGGCATGGCGAAGAAATCTGAGCTGATGCCTGGCACCCTCGACATGTTGATTCTGAAGACGTTGGCGCGCGCGCCGCTGCACGGGTACGGGATTGCGCTTTCGATCAAGCGGTTGTCGGACGAGGTGCTGACGGTGGAAGAAGGATCGCTCTACCCGGCGCTGCAGAGATTGCTGCTGCAGGGGTGGGTGAGGGCGGAGTGGAAGATGACAGAGACCAATCGGCGAGCGCGGTTTTACACGCTGACCTTGGAAGGCCGGCAGCAACTGGGGCTCGAGGTGTCGCAGTTTGAACAGATGATTGCGGCGATTGGGAGAGTGTTGGCAGAAGGGTAAGAGGAGCAGGGAATAGGGAAAGAAGGTGCCCTCAGAGGCATCTCAAAATGGCTGGCTTTGGCTGTTTGTTTCAACTTTTTCGTGGCGAGTTCAGGAGGCGGAATGGGCGCGATCTCGCGTTTCGGAAAAAAGCTGTCGTTGCTGTTGGGGCGCGGGCGGTTTCGCAGCGAATTGGATGAAGAGATGGCGTTTCATCGCGCGCAGATGG
>JANXQR010000594.1 GCA_025353435.1 Acidobacteriota bacterium
CCCTCTTCGCCGCCGCCTGGGCGACGATCTTGGGCGGAGTGTTGAGATCTTCCTTTACCAGGACTTCCGGGCGGCCCGGGCTTGCTGGTGATTGAGTTTGTTTCCAAGTGTCGGAAGGGACGCGCTTGACCGACAAGCTGGGTATCGCGATCTCGACGGGGAGTTCACCTTCTGCCCTTTGTGACCGCTCCTCAGCAGAGACCCCTTCGAGGGGTAGAAATGACTTGACGAATACGGCGTGACTGTCCGGAGCCCAGCGCAAGGCCGCCGTATAGGTAGCAGGAGCGTTGAGCAGCGGATGGACCGAGAGTCTCGGGCAGTCCAGCAAAAAATACTGGGATATTGGCGACGCGCCGCCCAGTGGTGCGGGGTTTCGGCCCCAGAACTCGAGAACATCATTCCGGTACGCCGTCCACGATGGGCTGGTCCAGCGAAAGTAGGCCGTGAAACTCGCAAATTCTCCGCTGGGAGAGAGGGAAATACGCGTATTTGGATTGATCTGGTTCGTCGCCGGGACCTTGATCTCAACTTCGGTGTTCTCCTGGTAGAAGAGCCTCTCTTCGAACGGCGATTGATTGAATTGCCCGCCCAGAATTTGTTCGAGCGTCTGATTCTCGACCACGACCCCGCGCATGCGCTGCTCCTCGGTCAGTTCAGGACCCTCTACCGGCTTCGCAGTGAAGACGATTCTCCTGCCATCGGGGCTGATATCGAATTGATCTACGCCGGTCCGGTGATGGGTCCTCTGGACAAGCCGTTGAGTTCCGATGTTGAGCGTATACACCTCGGACGGACCGGGTTCCCGGATACCGATGAAGGCTAGCGATTGACTGTCTTTCAACCACTTGACCCCACGGATGGCAGGGTCATTCGAAGTTGTCGACATCCTGACCAAAACTTGCGGAACCTGCGATTCAAATACTCTGCTTGTGGTGAACAGATAAACGGAATAGACATTGGCGTTCTCGGCCAGGTCCGCCTTTCGCAAGACGATCACAAAGCGTTTCCCGTCGGGCGAGAAACTCGCGATATTGCTCTCCGGGTCAGCGCCGAGAAGATAGTCGGCATCGGCCCAGCGGGTCATCTCAATCGAGTCTTCGACTGTGATGTCCTTCTCTACGCCGGGGGACGCACATAGACGGATGGTGCATAAAAGAGCGGGGATCACCGCTCCAAGGAATCGCAATCGCATAGACCTCCCGGCAATGATCGGAGTTCTCCCTCCGCGCGGGCAGCACGGACAGAGAATGCCTTGATCAACCTTTCAGAACAGAGCTTTGAGGGCGAATTGAAGGGAGCGCGGACCACCCTGCTGGTATTGGGAGGCGAGCGTACCAAGACTCTGATTCAGCATCCCGGTCGCCTGCCCAAACGTTGCATCCGAGAGGTACGGGTCGACATAGCCGAAGTTCGGGTGATTAAGCAGGTTGAACGCCTCGCCGCGGAACTGGAAATGAACCCGATCGGTTCGCCGAAACTCACGCCGCACTGCCAGGTTCAATTGCGTTTCGCCAAAGCCTCGCAGGAAGTTGCGAGGAGCATCGCCAAGATTGCTTCCCGATGGCGCGGCAAAGGCCACCGGATTCAACGCTCTCCCGCCGGGAAAACTGTCACTATGGAGGTAAACGGACTCATCCGGCACCCGATTCACGCCGGTATAGTAGGCATTCCCGGTTGCGTTGTCGATCTCCATGTTTCCATTGATCGTCACTGGAAATGCTGAGCGTGCAAGGAAACGGCCGTCCAGGCCCCAGCGATCGAACAGCGTCCCCGTCCAGCGACTTGGGCCTACTGGGGGCAGATCCCAGCTCAGTGCCGCAGAGAATGAGTTCCTGACATCAAAATCTGCGTTGCCACGAAGCACGTAGAGAGCCGCATACGTGGAGCCGAAATCTATGGCATGGGCCCAGGTGTAGGAGGCAAGAGCCTCCACTCCATGAGCGAGAGATCGCTGAAACTTTGCTTGCATCGCGTTATAACTGGAACTCAGCCTGTCATCGAAGAACAGCAGATAAGTGAAGTTCGGATTGAGCGAAGCCAGAGAGAACTGTTTCTCTTCAAGCTCGCGGCGTCCGCTCGAGCCCACATAGGAGACGGAAAACGACTGCGCCTTTCCAAGCGCCTGTTCGAGACTTGCGTTCCACTCGATGGCATACGGTAGTTGAAGATGCGCGGGGAAGGCGGACACCGTTCCGTAGGGTGGATTCACGCCAATGGGAAGATCGATCTGCTGTCGCGAGAGAGGAAGCTGGGCTCCAAAGTAGTTCTCTGTAGCGCCGAATCCCACACCGGTGAATCCGCTGCCCGCTTCCTGATTGTCGCTGTCGAAGAAGACGCCCCCGCCACTCCTGAGAACCGTTTGCCATCCCGGCCTGCTTCTCGCCTGCCAAGCTGTGCCCAATCGGGGTGCAAAGTTGAGCCGTGAGGTCGTCCACAGCGGGGTGCCTCGCGGAGCAATTGCCAGCGTAGCAGGCGCAGACGGATCTCCAGAAAGGGTGTAGGCATCCTGACCGTCGGCGCCGGTTGGCGGCGGATCGAGTTCCCAGCGAAGACCTAGCGACAGCGTCAGAGAAGGCCTGAGGTGCCATTCGTCTTGAGCGAACGCGGCGAACTGCTGAAAAACGGGCGTTGCGCGCGAGAAAGCCAGCACGCTGGTTTCGCTTGCGGAGTTGTTCAGGACATCGGTCGCCCCGAAGAATAGAGGGTACATTTGAAGGGCTGATGGTTGAATCGGCGAGCGGATGTAACGATAATCCGCGCCGAACTTGAAAGCATGTTTGCCCGCGGTGAAGGCCAGGGTATCGACTGCGTTCCACTGCCGCAAGCCATTGCCAGAGGCACCGGTTGAAAGCTCGGTGTATCCGGCGCCAGCGAACTGAAGAAACAGGGCCGGCTGTGCCCCGGCCAGAGCGCCTTGTCCGACTGCTGAAGCAAGGTCGATCGGCATGGCGCCGCCGAAGTTGTCGAGTGTCTGGAGAACCCGAGAGTCGGAACGCGCGAGGCCCAATCGGAAATCGTTGCTGATCTTCTTCGACCATTGACCAGTTGCGCCAAGCGTATAGGTCTGGGTACCAAACCTCAGTTGGCTTAATGCAGAGAGGCTCCGTGTGTCGGCGGAACTCGGAGTGTAAGCGGTTCTCAAAAAAAGCGCCAGTTTGTCTCCGAAGCCTTGATCCAGCCGCAGGCTCGCCGAGTCAATCTGGCTCGGAACCGAATAGGACTCCAGAAACTGAGCCAGACTGGGTTCGGACGCCCTTCCGTAATCGATTCCGCCCGGAGTCGGCAGAGGAAACGCATTGAGAATCTCCTGGATCGCAGCAGGCGCCTGATCCCGCAGGTACCGGTCAGGAACCAGTTGAGCAGACGCTGCCTGCGGCTGCGCCAGGCGAAGCCCCTCGTAGGAAAAGAAAAAGAAAGAGCGCCGATGCCTTACAACCGGTCCCCCAACCGTGACGCCAAAATCATTTTGGCGCAGGGCGCTGGGCAGGTTCCCATAATGATCATTGAACCAGTCGTTGGCATCGAAGAAGTTGTTGCGCAGATACTCGAAGGCACTTCCATGAAATTGATCGGTGCCGGACTTGGTAAGAAAATTG
>JANXQR010000615.1 GCA_025353435.1 Acidobacteriota bacterium
CAGGCGTGGGAGCAAACCCGAGCAGGAGGGGCACGCTGACTCATTCTCCCACTTCTGCAGCGCAATTTCGAGATCAAAAAGATCAACCATAATCTAAGGGAGGGTTTGAATGTCTGGTTTTGCCTTACTTGCATTGAGATTCGGCATATTTGCCGAAGGCCGGTTTATGGGCAAGGTTTTGGATGAGTGGGTCTATGACACCCAGGAATTTGTCCGCACCAAGCTGCCTCACCTGATTCTCGTCGTCATCATCGCCCTTATTCTCATGCGCCTGCTGCGGTTGATCACAGGCCGCATGATTCGCGTGGCCGAGCGCCACGCTGCCGACTCCACGCGCATCGGCCAAGTCAGGACTCTCGCCGGTATAGTCCGCACCACGGGAATTGCAGTAATCCTCTTGATTGTGAGTATGGTTCTCCTGGCCTCCGTCGGCGTAAATCTGGCGCCCCTGCTTGCTTCGGCAGGCGTCGCAGGCGTAGCCATCGGACTGGCCGCTCAGACCATCGTCAAAGACGTTTTGAACGGCGCCCTGATCCTCATCGAGGACCAATTCAACGTGGGGGACGTGGTCACGCTTGCTGGGCTTTCTGGCACCGTGGAGGCAATGACCCTGCGCAAAACCACCATCCGCGGCGCCGACGGAACCCTCTACATGGTGCCGAATTCGCAGATCACCACGGTGGCCAACCAAAGCGTGGATTTCAGCGTGGCCACCATAAACATCAGCGTGGATTTCTCCGCCGACCCGAACAAGGTAATCGAGATCCTGACCGAGATCGCGGCCGAAGTCCGCAATAGCCCCGCATTCAAAGACGTATTCCTGGCCGAACCGCAGATCCTGGGCGTGGATGCGCTGAAGGGGTCGCAGCTCATCTTCCCGGTGGTCTTCAAGACCAAAGCCACCAGGCAGGTCGGGCCCGTGCGCGAGTTCCAGCGACGGGTGCGGATCGCACTCGAGGAGCATCAGATGCTGCCGGGCGATCCCATGCGGGTATTTTCCACGTTTGGCAACGCTCCTGCCGGAGCGGAATCGACTGCAGGGCCGGCCGCAGGGTTGGAGGCTTCCCATGCCCCTCACGACCCCACGACCATCAAGCCTCAGGAAACCAACCCGTTTACGGCAGAGAGTTGACTTTGGCAAACGTAAACGCGGACCAATTGAAATTTCCTGGGATCACTGCGCCTGGACATGCAGGATGCGGACCTGCGGATAGGCTCCGTCCCAGTCTTGTGTGACTGCATCGAAAACCAGGCGAAAATCCCGCTCGTCGCCCGGCTTGAGAGGGGCGGCGGAGATGGGCTCCACGTCGATGTAGGGATCACGGGTCCGGATAAACTTCATTTGCTGTGGAGGGTCATTCTGAGCCACCTCCTGGGCCGAATTCCGGAACAGTACCTGGACCGTAATGCCGGTGACGGTGCGATTGCCCTTGTTGGCGATGTGGCCGTCGAGGTAAGTGACTTTGCCGCCCGCCAGGTTCGCCGACTCGCTCATGGCCACGCCGGTGATCGGCAGACTGTCCGCGTAGGCGTCGGCGGCCGCAGCGATTGGGGCCACGGTTGCCGTGCTCTTGTGGCGCTCCAGAGCGATCACCACCACGGCCAGAACCACAATCACCACCACAGCTGCAATCGCCATCGGAAGCCAGTTTCGTTCGCTTTTCTCTGCCGGACGGATTAGTTCAGGACCAGTGTTCACGAGCGCGATTTTACACCCGTTACCAAAGGAATACGCAGTCCGGGAAATTAACACGTTTCGGGTGCACAATCATGGGTGTGGGATCGATATAAGAATCTGAACCCGGCGTAACTAAAAGTTCATCTTCAACCTGTGGGATCCCAAAGCGGGAAACGGCGTCTAAGAAATTTAGAGCCAATCCGATCACAAGCGACGTTCGTACTCACTCTAGTTAAGCCTTGAAACCCAATTTATTGCCAAAAGGCAAAGAAAGTCAGGCGCAAGATGCATACAGTAGTCAAACAAGCATCCGCCCAGCTGCCCATGAAAACTACAACAGGCTTCCTCACACATCCCGCAGAAGAGACCGTCTACAAGGCAGTCACGGTAGGGGCGATTCTCGTGGTTCTCTGCAGCCTCTGGATCTTCTAAGGTCAATTATTTCTGCGGCGATGAGCCGCTAGCCCGGCATGGACAACCTTGCCGCTTGGCGCATTGATAAAAATGTGCCATCCAATAGTCCCAAATAAAACTACCAACCCAATCAAAAGAAGGGCGGGGTTAAAGCCGCCCATGCTTTCGCTGGCCGCTTTGATGATGACGCACTGGATACAGGCGAAAAGCCGGACCATCTCCGCATTCAGCCAGGCGATCAAGCCCAGCGCCAGGTGCTGCAGCGCTGCCCGGTTGGATGGCGTCACGCGAACTGGATAGCCCTCGGAAAGCGCGAAAACACGGCCGTCAGCGCGTAAAGGAATATTCCCACGATTGGAAGCAGCCACAGCACCTGCGGGCTCCCCCACCCATCGGGATTGCCTGAGATGTCGAAGTGTGTCGGGACACGGAGCGGGAGCGGATTCGAGCCGAAGATGGCTTGGGCCGCCATTGCCCACAAGGCCACGAGACCCACGAGCGCCACAAAATCTAATACTCTGCGCATCAGACGCCTCCCATGAAGAAGTTCAGTCCAAGATTCACGCAGGTCCACAAGTTCTGAGATAATGGCCTCCCCGCCCGGATAGCCTGAGTCTGGGGTTTCAATTCACTTGGAGAGCGCCTGCGGGATCAAACCAAAATCGTCCTAACATTCGGCCAGACCGTATCTTTGCCGACAGGCGCAATCGCGTCAATTCAGACTGTGATGGCTATTCGGCACAAGCTCCGAAGAGGGGCACATAGGGATTCGCAAAGGAGGCAGTGTGTTCAAAGAGATCGTGCGCGGCGCGAAGACGCCCGTAATCGGAGTATTTGTAGCGTTAGCGATATTGACCGGAGCGCATCAAGCGCAGACTCAACGCGTAACCACGGAGCAGCCGGACAAGTACACCT
>JANXQR010000636.1 GCA_025353435.1 Acidobacteriota bacterium
GGCGTTCCGTTGCCGCTTCCAGGAACGGCCGCAAGATTGAAGTCCTGAATGGTCTCCTTAATCGCAATACTGCTGGACGACTGATGATTCGCATCGCCTGAATAAACCGCCGTGATTGAGTGTGTCCCCATCCCCAGTGCCGATGTCGTAAGGGTCGCCGTGCCACCGCTGATTGCGCTCGATCCAAGTTGAGTCGCGCCGTCATAAAACAACACCGTTCCGGTCGGTGTGCCGGCGGGAGATGGAAGTGCGACTGAGATCGTAACCGCGTTCGACACGAAAGCTGGATTAGGAGACGGGGTCACCGAGATCGCAGGGCTTACAGGTACCACCGTAAGGGCCACCGTAGCGGTTGTCGGAATATAGTCGGTTTCGTCGTTGGGGGTAAAGAGCACAGTCAGGTTCTGCTCACCCGCTGTCAATACCGTCCCAATCGCTGGCGTATAGACAAACGTTCCCGCGACAGTTGAGGTGGCATTGAGTTGAACCGCGCTCAGAGCCGTGCCGTAAATAATCGGCGCTGGCGTCGGCCACTTGATTGGGGCCTTTTGCTGAAAGACCACCGGGTCCGTCGCGACCACGTCATTGGAGAACGTTGGGCTCGAAATAGTCACCTTCAGCGATTCTGGTGTACTCGGAACGCCCGGCACCGAGGCAGATCCGGCACTGACGGTTAACGTCACCGCATCGCTCACGGTGCTGGGAATGCTTGAAGTCCGCGTGCACTTCAATGTATCGAGCGCGCAAATCCAGCCCTTCGTGGGATCGTTGATAGCGACCGCGGTGAGGCCGGCAGGCAATGTAATCGACAGCGTAGCTGACGGATCGATTGCCGTGTTCGTGCTCGTATTTGTCACATTGATCGTGACATCATCCGTGGATTCATTCTGCTTCACGATCAACGGATTGGGATTGAACGCCACGGCCAACGTGGGCACCACTACCGGCCGAATGAAGGCGGACAAATCGAAGAGAGCATATTCCAGCATCTCTTCCTGGGCGTTCATCGGTCCGGTTGGGCACTCAGAAGGATAAGCTTTGCCCGTTCCATTCAGATCCTTGACGTGGTACTCGTTGAACAGTACGCGTCCGCATTGTTGCGCCGCGGGAGCGTTCACCGGGGTATTGAAGGTCAACTGCATCACTGGGTTGCTGTCCGCGCTGTCATTGAGCGTGATCCACGACTGCGTGGGCGGAATAACGCTGTCAATATCGTGGCGAAGCGCGCTGATTTGAATCTGGGTTGGCTGGCCCACTGAGGTCGCCCCAGCATTCTCGAGCCACTGTGCAAGCATGGCGCCATCGGTAAATCCCGTGTTGATGGTCGCGACCCCTGGATCGGGCGTTGGGTACGCGTATTCGGGGTGCCAATTAGCCACTGGAGGAAACTGCGAATTGTAGGGCGCGTCCGGATCAAGCCACACAAAGCTGAAGTGCGTGCTGAAGATTCGCCCCCCGGCATTCGCGTAATTCACGGCGTTGGAGAGGGCCGCATCCGATTGCACATAGCCCCCACCCTGGCACGGAAACATCACCATGTCGTAGCTGCTAAGGGTCGCCTTGTTTTCCGTAAGGGTGGTATCGAGTGGTGTCGAGGGACTGATCTCCGCACCGGGGTTTCCGTTCCCCTTGTAAAGGTGGATGTGCCCCCCAGCGTTAGTGATGCCGTTGTCGTCAGTAAATTCCGAGTCTGCAATCCCCATGTCGTGCAGAACGCACTCAACGCCATCCGCGGCGCCCGTCGCAATTGCGATCATCGGGATATCCCCTTGCGAGTGGTTGGAAGGCATATGCAGATTCAGTCCACTAAGTGTATTAGTATCAACAGATGCAGGAAACTGCCTGCGCCATTTCCCCGCCTGTATTACCAGTGTGTAGCTGGTGTTAACTGGCACATTCTTAAGGATAAAGCCCCCATCAACAGAGGTATACGCGTAGGCGACTACGCCGGTGGGAGCCGCGTAGGTCAGGCATTGGACTCCGCTTGGCAGCGGGTCCACCTTACCGGTAGTGACGTAAACCAGGACGCCCGGCAGCGGCAGAGAGCTGGCCGTGGTGCGCGGATCGTAAACCTTTCCACTAATTGTGGTTGTCTGTGCGGAGACTTGCAGGGAAAAAGCAAATAAGACAAGAATTGCCGCCAAGGAATAGGGCGCGAACCGTTTAACTACCCTTCTGTACGTCGTAAATACCAACTGAAATCCGTTGGGCGGTGACGCCATAGAAGATATCCCTTTCCTACATGCGGGGGAGTTGCTTGACCGCAACGGACAGATCACAATCTCGCGTGGATCCATCGTTCACACCCGAGGCAGACTGCGATCTTCGACCAACGACCTTGCCCGTTTGTCGAAAGACGTGCATGTTTTGCGCATCTATCGATATAGATCTAATACGAAGATCATACAAACGATCGGAAAGTGAATGCTTGATTCAAAGCAAACACGCATTTTCCAAGGTTATTGGACGAACGCATGCAAAAAATTGAAGCGGGCTGATGAAATAGCCAGTAAGTTCAACTGCTGGAGCGTTCTGGCCAGTCTGCGACCGCCTGATGCGGCGGGTTTTCCGGGGAAATTGAATCAATCCTGAATCTGGTTAAGGCGACGGGATTAGCCCCTCGCGAACCCTCAATTCCAGTTCAGGCCCGAGGCGCCTTGAAAGCTCCCCGGAAATAACAAGTAAATGCTTGCAATCAAAAGACTTAGCGTGTCACGAAGCACTCTTTTAGGGCAATTTAGCCTTTAAGTGCGTTGACGATTGGGGAATTGACTCCGTCCGTTATCGCTCGAGCAATAACGAACTCGTCGTACCCGAACATAGTAAACGCATGCTACCAAGCATTGCTGCACAAATTTTGAGGTGATCCTTAAATAGAAACAACGGGTAGGACCAACGGCGCTGCCTGAGCGGGCAAGATAGCGCTTCTCCAGACCCAGTCGGCGTCGCTCGAGCCTAGTACGCCATCGGGTGAACGGATTCATCACCCCAAAGTGATTGACGTTTCCCAATCAGCCGAGGGGAAATCGTAAGCGTCCGGCGAGTCCCTCTTGACCGGAGGTAGAGTGTGTCATCAAGTGTCCGCTTGTTTTTTAGCGGACACCTGATGAGTGTGTCTTAGGCAGCTTTGGAAGCGTTGTTTTGGAGCGATGGCGCCAGGTTCCAGGG
>JANXQR010000792.1 GCA_025353435.1 Acidobacteriota bacterium
CCCCTGAGCATCTGATCACGATTCTTGACCTGGGTCACCTGGACAACGTGGGGGTCTGCCTCGACCTTGGGCATGCGCACGCGACGGTCGGGATTCCGGAAGCAGTTGGGGTGCTGGGTCCACGCGTCTTGTCAGTGCACGTGCACGACAACCACGGCATGAAGGACGAGCACTTGTGGCCAGGCGACGGGACCATCGATTGGCCCGCAACCACCAAGCTGCTGGGCGGATTATCGAAGCAGCCAGCGGTGGTGCTGGAAACGCACTACACGCTGGGTGATGTTCCGGCGGATATTCCGGTGAAGATTCAGGCGGCGTTCGACAAATTCGCGTAGCCGAGAACCTTGATTTCGGCAGTTTGATTTCAGCAGATACGCGGCAACTGTTCGCCGATCTGGATCGAGATCACGCGGTTCGCGCCCATGGCCGTGCGCGCCACCAGCATCCGTTTGTGTTCCGCGGTCACGGTGCCAATGCGTGCGGCGTCTCTGCCCAGCGGATGCGCACGCAGGATTGCAAGGACATCACCAGCCGCTTCAGGGGCGACGAAGAACACGACCTTGCCCTCGTTGGCGACGTACACCGGATCGAATCCAAGCAACTCGCACGCCGACTGCACCTCGGGACGCACAGGCAGGCTTGGCTCGTCAATCATCATGCCGACATCCGAGGCCTGGGCGATCTCATTCAGTGTCGACGCAAGCCCGCCCCGCGTCGGATCGCGCATGGCGTGAACGGCCTGGCCGCACACATCGAGCACGTTGGCGATCAGGCCATTGAGCGCCGCGCAGTCAGACCGGATCTGGCTCTCGAATTCGAGGCCCTCGCGCACACTCATAATGGCCATGCCATGATCGCCGAGGGTTCCGGAGACAAGAATTGCATCGCCGGGCTGCGCTCGATGCGGGCCGACTGAAATGCCTTCGCGCAGGACGCCTACGCCGGCCGTGTTGATGTAGCAGCCGTCGCCGTGCCCGCGTTCGACTACCTTGGTGTCACCGGTAACGATCTGCACGCCGGCCGCGGCCGCAGAGGATGCCATCTCCTGCACGATGGCTGCGAGCTGCGACAGCGGAAATCCTTCTTCAAGAATGAAGCCGGCGGTGAGAAATTTCGGCACTGCGCCGGAGACTGCCAGATCGTTTACTGTGCCGTTTACCGCCAGCGCTCCGATCGATCCTCCGGGGAAAAACAGCGGCTGGACTACGAAAGAATCGGTGCTCATGGCGATTCGTCCTGCGCCTAGGTCGAGCACCGCGGCGTCGCCAAGATTCTCCAGTGCGGCATTGCGAAACGCGGGGAGAAACAGGTGCTCTACCAACTCGTTGCCGAGCCTGCCGCCCCCGCCATGGCCCATCACAATGTTGGGGTAATCTGCCAGCGGAAGCGGGCACGACCAGCCTGAAAAATCCGGCACACCTGGCACCGCATCGAGCTCGAGGTTCTCAGGCACGCGCCGCCCCCGCACTCGCCAACTGATCGGCGCTTATGAACCGCCCGTAGTTGAAATAGGCAGCGCACGCGCCTTCGCTCGATACCATGGTCGCGCCCAGTGGGTGCCGCGGCGAGCATTCCTTGCCAAATGCCGAGCACTGCGCCGGCTTGATAACCCCGCGCAGCACGTCGCCCGCGCGGCACAACGGCGACTCGACGGTGCGAATGTTGGAGAGCTGAAAGCGCTCCTCGGCGTCGAAGTCCCGATACGCCGGGCTTAGCCTCCAGCCGCTACGCGGAATTACCCCAATGCCACGCCAGGCACGATCCGTGATCTCAAAAACCTCCGCCAGCAGCTTCTGCGCCGGAAGGTTGCCGGCGTAAGTCACAATGCGCTCGTAGGCATTCTCGACGCGATGCTCGCCGTGCTCAAGCTGCAGAACGGCGCGGCGAATCCCGTCGAGCAGATCAAGCGGCTCGAAGCCTGTGACCACAATTGGAATCTCGTATTTGTCGGCGATCGGCGGATATTCCCAATAGCCCATCACGCTGCACACGTGGCCGGCGGCAAGAAACGCCTGCACCTGGTTGCCGGGCGACGACATGATGGCCTCAATGGCGGGCGGCACCAGCACATGCGACACCAGCATTGAGAAATTCTTCAGTCCGCGCCGCTTGGCCACGTGAACGCTCATGGCGTTGGCCGGCGCGGTAGTTTCAAATCCCACTCCGAAGAACACCACCTGCTTATCGGGATTCTTCACAGCGAGGTCAACCGCATCGAGAGGGGAATAGACCACTCGGACATCGCCGCCGCGGCCTTTTACCTGGAACAAATCACACTCGGTGCCGGGCACGCGCAGCATGTCGCCAAACGAGCAGAACATCACTCCCGGCTGTGATGCGATGGCCAGCGCCTTGTCAATCAGTTCCAGCGGCGTCACGCACACTGGACATCCCGGACCATGCACCATTTCAAGGCCCGGCGGCAGCATCTGGTCGATGCCGTTCTTGATGATGGAGTGCGTCTGTCCGCCGCACACCTCCATGATCTTCCACGGCTTGGTGGTGATCTGCCGAATCTCGCGCGCAATTCGCTGCGCAACTTCCCCGTCACGGAATTCGGTGAGATATTTCATCGGCGGACCGGGCTCTCGTGCGTCCCGGGGGCGGCTTCTTCTACATCGGCACACCCTCCATCCGGGCACATCATCTGCGGAGCCATTGCCGCGCGCGCAAAGGCTTCCTCTTCGCTGCCCAGTTCGTCGTCGAGCACGCCCATGGCGCGGAATGTGGCAAGAGTTTCCTGCGCGGTAGCCTCGTCAATCCTGGAGATGGCGAACCCCACATGCACAATCGCGTAGTCGCCCACGGCAATCTCCGGCACGTAATCAAGGCAAACCCGCTTGACCACGCCGCCAAAGTTCATACGGCCAATGCGAATCAGCCCATCGATCGTAATTTCTTCCACTCTGCCCGGTATTGCAAGGCACATGGGACACCTCTATTACTCGCTTATACGCTTTTGCCGATTTGCCGGAATGTGATTTAGATCACAAAATCTCGAAGTCAGCCGTGGGTTGCTGTCCGGTGCTTGAGTTCGTTCTGGGCTACGCGCGCCCGCACCATCTTTTTCACCAGAGTTGCGGGCAGCGGCTTGTCGAGAGGGAACTGCAGCGTGCCTTTCGCCGTGCGGAAATTCTTTACCTCTTCGGCGAAGTCGTCCAGCATAGAAGCGCTCATCGGAAAGAAGCTGCAATGACCCTTGAATGCCGCGTAGCCGACCAGCGCTCCCTTGTAGCGAAAGGCCGGCATTCCGTAGCTGATGCATTCCGTCGCGTCCGCCGGCACAGTGGCGCGAATCGCGGCGCGCACTGATTCCAGCGTTCTGCGCGCAGGTTCCGGCACCTTGGCGAGGTAGGCTTCGACTGCGGCCAGTTCTTCCGGTGCTGATTGGGCCTTTTTTGCTGCCTTCTTCTCCACTATGACCTCACCGTACCTCACGTTCCTCAGCCAGGTACGCCAGCCACTCTACCATTCCAGCGCCGGTTTTTGCAGAGGTCTCGAAGATTCGAATGCCGGGCCGAATCTCGCGAATATTCTTGAGCGCTGTCTCGCGGTCGAACTCTACGGCCTCGGCGATGTCCATCTTCGTGATTACCGCGGCATCAGCGGAGCTGAACAGCGTGGGATACTTCAGCGGCTTGTCCTCGCCTTCGGTCACGCTGAGCAGCGCCACGCGCACCCGCTCGCCCAGGTCGTAGCTCGACGGGCACACCAGGTTACCGACATTTTCAATGAACAGGTAGTCGAGTGCGCCCAACTCCACGCCGTCCCAGTCAGCCAGGTGCCGG
>JANXQR010000795.1 GCA_025353435.1 Acidobacteriota bacterium
GTGGTTTTCCCTGCTCCGTTCTATCCACTCCACATATCCCAGCAGCGCGCCCCAGTGATAGAACCGGTCGCTCGATGTCACATCATCCCCTGTTCCTGTCACCGCGTTGTAGTTCTCGTGCACGTGTCGCTTCCCCGCCCACTCATTGGCAAACAGGGCGTAAGACTTGTCTGCAAAGTCCTTTCGCACCGCCGCGTCGTCATAGTTCCTCAGACCCAGGTAGACGAGATAATTCATCGGCCCCCAGATTCGCCCGCGCCAATACTCCTGATCCTTGAACGCCGCATCATCGCGCGCAATCGAGGGAATTACATACTCGCCCCAGAATTCCTGCGGATTCTTGAGGTGCCGCTCGATCATCGTCCGCGCCTGCTCCGGGCTGGCCGCCTTCGCCAGCAGCGGATAGAAATTTGTCGGCGAAAGCCGCAGACTCTTGTCGCCCGTGTGCAGATTCACGTTGAGAAACATCCCCGCCTTCTCATCCCACATCGTCGCCAGCTTCGCGCGATACCGGTTTCCGCGCTCCTTGAGTTCTTTCGCCTCGACCGCCTTTCCAAGAACCTCCGCCATCCGTGCTAGCGCATCGCAGTCGGCCACGTACAGGCTCATCAGCCCCACATCGCCGAACTCCAACAGATGCGTCTGCTTGTTGTAAGTCGTCCCGTCGAACATGGGACTGTTGTCCAGCCCCGACTCGTAAATCGCTCCCTGCCACGTTCCCACCGACCTGTCATCAAAGTTCAAAGGCTTGTTGTCCGGATCGCTGCCCCACGTTAAATAACCCCGCAAGTCGCGATGCTCCGCCCACCAGCGATTCCACTTCATCAGGGCGGGGAAGGCGTCCTCCAAGAACCACCGATCGTGAAACTTGTCGAAGAGCCCTTCCACCGTGATCGCCCCCACTGGTGGCTCGCTGCGGTCGAAGCTCTTCCACCCGCCGGCCCGCGCGTAATTCGGCACAAACCCTGCGGGAGTCTCCTCGCGCAACGTTTCCAGGGCATTCGCATACGCCAGGTCCTTATCGCCAATCCCCGCCATGGTGGCCGCGAAGAACGTATCCCAGTCGAAGAGCACGTAGCCGCCCCAACTCACGCTCCACACCCGGCTCACCGGTGAAATCACGCGCCCCTTCTCCGGCTCGTAGATCGTGTCCCACCCCAGTGTCGTTTCAATGGCGTCGAGTATCGGACCTTTCGCACCGGCCGTCTGAATCGATTTCTCGTACGCTTGGCGCTGGCGATCGATCGCGCTTTGGATCTGTTCGAGCGTGCGCGGTATTCTCTTCTTTCCCACTAGGTTGAGCTCGACACTGCTGAGCGCAACGGGCGATGTCAGATCAAACGTAAAGTAAGGCGCAGTCACAGGCAGGGAACCGATCAACTCATCGGTTTGTGTTGAGCATGTGCAATCAATTTCAATCCCAGAATCGACGCTCGTGGTCGCGACAATCCGATGCCCAACCGAGCGCGAAAGCTCGGCAGAACGGTTCCATATCGACCCGACACTGATAACCAATGACGGAGGCAATGCACTCTTCGATTCCAACAGCGTCACCAGCATCACCAGGTCATCCCCATCATGCGCACTCTCAACCCGCCACTTGTGCCCCTTCCATTCGTAATCAGCGCTCGTATAGCTCCCATCCCACGCATGCGGCCCCGGCGTCACCACCTCTGCATCCTTGTCCAGCCTTCCAATCAGCGCATCTCCCAGAAACGCATCGCCATTCAGCGTGGAGTTGTGCTTCATCCCCACATGGATCGCCAGCCCCTCCGGCAGCAGCACCTGCGTCGCCACGCTATGCACGTCCCACGTGTTCCATCCCCGCGCCAGCCGCGCCTGCACCTTCTCGTACTCCGCCGACCGCTGCCCCGGATCGCCCGCTCCCACCGCAACATGCGTCGCTGGCTGCGCGCTCAAACCGCCGCCCACCGAGACGACGTAGCCTGCAAATATCGCAAAGGCACGGAAACTGTTCACCGCCCACTGTGCACTGTTCACTGTCTCTAAACCCATCCCCCATCCACCACATAACTCTGATTTGTAATTCCGCTCGAATCATCTGCCGCCAGAAACAGCACCAGCCGCGCCACATCCTCCGGCAGAATGT
>JANXQR010000824.1 GCA_025353435.1 Acidobacteriota bacterium
TCAACGTAAATCTCGTTGCAAACCGTTGTCGGGCCCTTCACCATGCCGGTTGCCTGGCAGGTGGGGCAGGGAACACTCAGCGTCCGTTCAAGCGACTGCTTGACGCGTTTGCGGGTGATCGCCACCAGGCCGAAATCATTGAACTGCAGAACCTTGGTCGGCGCGCGGTCGTTCTTGAGAGCTTCCTCAAGAGCGGCCATCACCTTGAAGCGATTCTTGCGCTCGTCCATGTCGATGAAGTCAATGATGATGATGCCGCCCAGGTCGCGCAGGCGAATCTGACGCACGATCTCAGGGATGGCGTCGAGGTTGGTCTTGACGATGGTGTCTTCAAGCCGCGCAGTCTTTCCCACGTACTTACCAGTGTTGATATCGATGGCGACGAGTGCTTCCGTCTGGTTGATCACAATCGATCCGCCCGACTTGAGCCACACCTTGGAACGCAGCGCCTTCGAAATTTCATCCTGGATGCCGAAGTGCTCAAAGAGCGGAACTTCCTTGGTGTAGAGCTTCACGCGGCGAACAAGATTTGGCGAGAAGCGATTCAGGAAGCGCACAATGCGTTCGTAGTCCTCCTGCGAGTCGACCCAGATGGACGAGAAATTGGCGCTGACCTGGTCTCTCAAGATGCGCTCAATCAGCGAAAGATCGTGATAGATCAGGGCCGGCGATTTGGACTTCTCAGAACGGTCCTTGATTTCGTCCCAGAGGTGCAGCAGGAAGCGAAGATCGGCGCGAAGCTCTTCCTCGGACGCGCCCTCGGCGGCGGTGCGAACGATGAACCCGCCAGACGACTCGCCGCGCTCGCTGATCAGGATGCGCTTCAGCCGCTGGCGTTCGTCGTCGGAGTCAATCTTGCGGCTCACGCCCACGTGGCTGACAGTCGGCATGAAAACCAGGAAGCGGCCCGGCAGCGCGATGTGGCTGGTGATGCGCGCCCCCTTCTTGGCGATGGGCTCCTTGGCAATCTGAACAAGGATCTCCTGACCCGGCTTCAACAGGTCGCTGATGATGGGCAGGTCGGAAGTTTGCGCTGTGCGGCGCGACGGTCCGCCTCGCCGATCACCGCCGCGGCCGCCTTGCGCGGGTCGTCCGGTGCGACGTCCGCGTCCGCCCCGGTCACGGCGCTGCTGGCCCGCGGGTGCTGCGCCGTCGGCTGTGGTCTGCTCTCCGGTGCCTTCTTCATCCTCATCTTCGATGTCGAATTCGTCTTCGACAGCCGTGTCGCCGTTCTTGTCGCCGAAATTCAACTGGATGCGATGGTCGAGATGAGCCTCCTGCAGCATTTCGCCCAGCTCACCAGAGCGAATCTGGGTCTGCAGCTTCTCTTCTTCTTCGTAGTCGTCCAGGTCGTGTTCGTCGGATTTGTGGTGGCTGCGGGGAGCGTCGAATTCTTCGCCCTCGATCGTTTCCTCTTCCACCAGGCCGGTGCCGGGCGCAAAGCCTGAAACCGAACGCACGGTCGAACCACTGCCCCCACCAACTGGCTCCGACGCCCGCTCCGTTACCGGGGCGGGAGACTCCGCTTCCGACGACTCATCGGTCTTCTTCTTCTTGCCACCCAGGCCGAATAGACGAAACTCGCTGGGCGGCAGAGGATCGACGTGGTGCGATGCCGTCCTGTCCTCTTCCGGCTTGTCCGGATCGCCGGTCTGCTCGTAAACGGCGTCAGCGACAACTTCATTCGAGGGCTGCTCGATCGGCTCGTGGCCAATGTTGTCGTCAACTTCACGACCGCCATGCTGCGAGCTGGTGTGGTGTTCGTGTTCGCCGCCGTGGTGCGTCTCAGCGGCCGCAACCGGCAAGTCATCCTCTGACTGTTCCTCGAAAACGAGTTCCTCTTCCACCAGATCGTCGCCCTGGATCGAGCCCCCTTCCGGTGTCAGGTAGGGCGACTCCATTACAAAGTTGGGGCGTGCCTCGTATTCCGTCGTGGGTTCTTCCGTCTCCTCGAAAACGGTGTGCCCGCTGTGATGGGCGGCCAGATCTGCGAAGGTGTCGTGGGACTCCGCGGCCACGTGCGAAGCAGGTGACTCTTCCTGGGTTGCCTCGGCCGGCTTGCTCCGATGCCTGGAGAGCGATTCCCCTGGCAGCAGCCCGCTGCCGTCCCACTCAATCGGTTTCTCGATCAGCGTGGATGGCTTGAAGGTGACTGCCGGACGCGCGGGAGCCGCGTGTGCTGGAGCGGAACTTGAGGCCGTGGGGGCCGGTTCGCCGCCGTATTTCCCCAGCGATTCTCCCGGCAAAACGAATGGTGTTGGCGCGCGCTCTGACCGCGCTTCGCGAGCGGGCGGCGCAGTGGTCTCCCGGCTGGAATAACTCCGGGGCTCATGTGACGAGGCCTGAAGCTCCGAGGCTACAGCCGGCTCGGTGCGTACTGTGGGCTCCGCGAACGTCTCGGCGGAAGCTTCAGTTTCCACGGGGTCGGAAACAGGAGATGCCCCACCTCGGCCACCGCGGCGGCGACGGCGTCCGCGCCACCGCTTGCCGCCTTGTTCGCCGCCAGCCTCGCCTTCGCCTTCCGCAAACCCCTCAGCCGCAGGAGCTTCAAGTGCTGCCGATTCAACGGGTTGAACTTCAATCGCCCGCTCAGGGGCCGGCTTGCGATCCCGGGAACCACGTTCCTGCTCCGGACGATCACGCCGTCCTTCCGGCCGAGGAGCCTTTTCCACGGGTGATCGATTGATTTCGCGCGGAGCCTGCGCCCCGCCGGCAACTGCCGCCTTTTCAACCTCATCCGACTCTTCCGGATCTTCCATCTCCAGGAAATCCGTCACGTAAAGGAAGGCGTCGCGTTCCAGACCTAAGTCTACAAACGCGGACTGCATGCCGGGGAGGACGCGGGTTACGCGTCCGTTGTAGATCGATCCTGCGAGGGTGTACTCGTTTTCGCGCTCGTAATAGATTTCTGCGAGCTGATCGTCCTCGAGTATTGCAAGCCGCGTTTCATGCGGCGTTGAGGAAATACAAATCTCTTTTGCCATCGTACCTTTCCGCCCGGCGCTGATCGGCAGCCGGGGCCTGGGGCAAGGTCAGATGGAGAAACGCGGGTCCGGAAGGGAAGGGGATGTGCGGATGAGACGACCGGGGAGAGACCGACGCGCCACGGGCCCAATGCAAAAACTGAGGGCGGCAAGCCCCGAAGGGCGGCTGCGAACCGGTCCGTTCAGCCGAAAAAGCCGGCTGAACAAGCTGTCCAATTGATATATCCGCTGGCAGAAATTTTGTGGCCAACCATACCCAAACCGACCATAAGGTCGAAAAGAGCGGGGCCGTTCCACCGCTGGCGCCAGCACAGGAATACCGCGAATATGGAGGGAGGAGCAACGTGCCCCATCCTCCCGCGCGCTCTGTGCAAATCAGGCGTTGCCAGCGGAACCGGGGTCCCTGACGACAAGTGAATGTCGCTTTGGGGTACCGGCTTTCCCGTTTCTGCGTACTCATGAACCCAATCCTGCCGGGCTCGGACTCCCTCTGGGAACCTGGCCGGCGAAGTGTTGGAAACTCTATCCGTGGACCGGAAATTCCGTGCCACGGTGTTAAAACCCTTTGATGCAACTCAGTTTACGAACCGGCGCATGCGCACATTCATCGCGACACCCAGCGCCAGGAAGGTAAACAAGACCGAAGATCCGCCGTAACTCATTAACGGTAAAGGGATTCCGGTAACCGGCATAAAACCTATGACCATGCCCACATTGACCAGAATCTGGAAGGTCAATACAGCCACGATTCCCATGATAATGAGGGAACCGGACAGGTCCGCGGCTGTTTGAGCGTTTTGAATCAAACGCATCAATACGAAGAAGTATAGCAGCAGCACAAACAATGCGCCGACGAAGCCGTGCTCCTCACTAAACGCGGCAAAGATGAAGTCAGCATGGGGAATAGGCAGAAAGGCACCCTGGGTCTGCGAGCCCTTTTCGGCGCCCTTGCCCCAGATTCCGCCGGCCCCGACCGCGATTTTCGACTGCAAAATCTGGTAGCCCGAGCCCTTGGGGTCATTACCGGGATCGAGGAAGCTGGTGAGGCGGGCCTTCTGGTAGGGCTTGAGAATTCTGCCGCTGGTCCAGACGCCGGCAATCAGGACTGCTCCGCAGGTGAGGAGAATCAGCGCCTGGCGCCAGTTGATTCCTCCCAGGAACATTCCCGCGATCAGGATCGGGGTGTAGGTGAGGGCGGTGCCGAGGTCGGGTTGGATCAGAACGAGCACCATCGGAATGCCAACCAACCCAAAGGCCTTGAAGATATCTTTCCAGGTCAGGCTGCGGCCGCCCAGGTTGGCAAAGTAGCGCGCCACCACCAGGATGAGGATGAGTTTGACCCATTCCGAAGGCTGGAAGTGCATAGGCCCCACTTTGATCCAGCGCTTCGCTCCCAAAACCTTGACTCCAACAAGCCTCACGGCAACCAGTGCCACCAGGCAGACCCCGTAAGCCCAGGGAGCCCAATCGAGCAGCTTGTGATAGTCGATTTTGGCAAAGATGACCATGGCTACCAAGCCGCCAAGAATGAAGTACACCTGCTTGGTGTGGAAGCCCAGGTATTTGGTGTGCAGGGTGGCGGAATAAATCTCGGCAACCGACAGGATGCAGAGAACGATGATCATCGAAATCAGGGCCCAGTCAAAATCGCGGAAGCTCAGGAAGCGGCGCATCAGGGCTGCCTTTCGCGCCGGCGCAGAGGCAGCGCCGCAAACAGCGAGCCGACGCTGGACGGTCTGGCTGCAAGAGCTGCAGCGGTCTGAGCGGGGTTCACCACGAAGTGCCCCAGATGGAGGGTTTCGTTCTGCTGGTCTTCCGGATGCTTCGGGTCGGGTGGCGCGGGAGTAGACCAGATGGCGCTCACCTCCACCGGCTTGCTGGTTCCGGCCCGCTCCATGGTGTTGTGATCCTTGCGGCGAATCTTGTTGACGTATGTCGTTACAATCGCCTGCGCAATTTTCGCCGAGTTCGAGCCCCAGTCTCCGTGCTCCTGGAGCACCACCACGGCAATCTCAGGATTGCGCCGCGGCACCATGCCGACGAACCAGGAGTTGGGCGTGTGCGCGCCGCCCTTGTTGTGGGTGTCGCCGCTACCCACCACCTGTGCCGTTCCGGTTTTGCCGGCAAAATCGACCCCGTCGATGTGCGCACCTTCAGCCGTGTGGTAGAGGCCCGGCGTAGTGGCTGCCGCCATGCCTTCGGTGATGGTCATCCACGTGTCTTCATTCAGGGGCACGTCGCGGTCGCCCGATCCCTGGAACGAATCCATGACCGCTTGCCGGAACTCCGCAGTCATCTGGTCGGCACCCACGGTGTGCGGCCTCACGAAGTGCCCATTCGAAGCCAGCCCGCTGAGCGCACGCAGAAGCTGGATGGGTGTGACCTGCGTCTCGCCCTGCCCGATGCCGACTGAAATGGTGTTGCCGGCATAGTACTTCTGGTGGTAGTTCTTCATCTCCCATTGCGTTGAGGGCATAATGCCGGCCATTTCGTTGGGCAGATCGACGCCGGTCCTTTGGGACAACCCGAACGATGTGGCGTACTTGGAGATGGTGTCGATGCCGAGCCGCTGTGCCATGGTGTAGAAGAATGTGTCGCACGACATGGGAATTGCTTCGTGAATGTCGAGTACGCCATGATGGTGGTCGCAGTGGAAGAAGCG
>JANXQR010000835.1 GCA_025353435.1 Acidobacteriota bacterium
TAGACCCTGACGCAAACGGCGGCCAGCGAAAAGGGGCGTTCACCCTGGGCTCGGACGGGACGCTTATTGGATCCGTCGATAGCACACGATTGGGAACCGATGGCGCACGTTTGCGCAAGAACCTCAAGGACTCGGACGAGAAAGAGCGGCGAGAGGGCCTGGAAACAGAGCTGGCGCACGATATGCCGGGCGTGGTCCTAAACTCCTTTGAGTTTGTGCAACCGCCGGCGTTGGACCAGCCAGCGGAGGTGCACTACAAGCTTACGGCCGCACAATATGCGCATGCCGCCGGGCCATTGCTCCTGGTAAGGCCTCGCGTAGTGGGATCGCACGTGATTCCCTTTAATGACAAACCCCGCACCCTGCCCATTGACCTGAGCGCAACCGGCCATTGGCACGACAGCTACGACATCACGCTACCTGACGGCTTCGTCGTGGATGAAACGCCGGACCCAGTCGATCTGGATGTGGACTTTGCAAGCTATCACTCCACCATCACCGCGAAGGAGAACAAGCTTCACTACGAGCGCGACTTTATCGTCCGCCAGGTGCAAATTCCGGCTGAAAAGGCCGCCGCCTTCCGCAAGCTCGAGAGCGCAATATTGATGGATGAAAAAGGAACAGCGGTATTGAAGAGGTCGGCCATCGCAAGCCAGTGATCACAAGATAAAGACTCGCAGGAATTGCCCGTAGCTTTCCGCTTTCCAGATTCTCCATTCCCTCGGACCTTGCATCGTGCCCCGCCCTGTGCTCATCTATCTCTGTATGAGCGGCCCTCTGTTCTCTCCACTCAAGCTTCGTTCCGTCACCTTCCCCAACCGCATTGGCATCTCGCCCATGTGCCAGTACTCTTCGCAGGACGGCTTCGCCAACGATTGGCACTTAGTGCACCTCGGCAGCCGTGCGCAAGGAGGCGCTGGACTGGTCTTCACGGAAGCCTCAGCGGTGACTCCGCAAGGGCGTATTTCGCCCGCTGACCTCGGCATCTGGAAAGACGAGCACATTCCAATGCTGCAGCGGATCGCAAGTTTTGTGCACTCGCAGGGCGCGCGCATGGGCATTCAAATCGCGCACGCCGGCCGCAAGGCGAGCATGAGTACGCCGTTCAAAGGTGAGCGTCTGCTCGGCACAATTGAGGGTGGCTGGGACACGGTTGCACCCAGCGCTCTGCCCTTCAGCGACAAGCACAGCACGCCCCAGGCGCTCGACAAAGCAGGCATCGATGTCATCGTCGAGGCATTCGCCGCCGCCGCGCGGCGCGCAAACGAAGCCGGCTTTGACCTTCTCGAGATTCACGCCGCCCACGGCTATTTACTGCACGAATTCCTGTCGCCCCTCTCAAATCAGCGCACGGATGGATATGGCGGCACATTCGAAAATCGCGCCCGACTCACACTCGAAGTCACAGAGGCTGTCCGCAAAGCGTGGCCCGAAGATCTGCCGCTTTCTGTGCGCATCTCCGCAAGCGATTGGGTCGACGGCGGATGGACCATCGACGACTCTGTGGCGCTCGCTAAACTCCTTCGCGAACGGGGCGTGGACCTCATCGATTGCTCATCGGGCGGCAACGTGCCGAACGTGAAGATCCCTGTTGCGCCGGGCTACCAGGTCCCATTTGCGGCCCGCATCAGAAAGGAAGCGGGGATTGTAACCGCCGCCGTCGGCATGATCACCGAGGCGATGCAGGCCAATCGCATCATCGAAGAAGGCGAAGCCGACCTGGTGCTCCTGGCGCGTGAAATGTTGCGCGACCCGTACTTCCCACTCCACGCGGCAGCCGCGTTAGGTGAAACTGCGACTTGGCCTGAACAGTATCTGCGCGCCGCCCCACAGCACTCCAAGGCAAGGGCACCCATCGCCAAATAGCACCACCGCGCCCTACTATTTGGTCGACTGCCCCGGTGCATTCCATTCGTGTTCCCATCGCGCAACCACAGCCGCCGCCATGCCGTTCCCGATCACGTTCATGGCGCTGCGTCCCATATCCATCAGCGTGTCGATCCCCAACAGTACCAGGATCGCCGCTGTCGGAATATGGAGCGACGCAGCCGAGGCCATCAGTACCACGAGCGTGGCGCGCGGAACCCCCGCTACGCCTTTGCTCATCAGCATCAACGACGCTAGCATGATGAGCTGCTCGCCCAGCGACAGGTGAATCCCTGCTGCCTGCGCCGCAAAGATCGCCGCCATGGTCAGGTATACGCTCGAGCCCGTCATGTTGAAGCTGTACCCGGTCGGCACCACGAACGACACAATCCACCGCGGCACGCCGAACTCTTCCATGCGCTCCATCGCCAGCGGCAGCGCCGCCTCTGAGCTTGTCGTGGCAAATCCGATTGCAGCAGGCTCCGCAATCGCAACCGCGAAGCCGCGAACCGAGATTCGCGCTATCAGGAGAATTGGCACCAGCACCATCAGCACAAAAACGGCGAGCGCGCCATAGTAAGTACCTACCAGCTTTACCAATGGCAGCAGAGACTGCAGTCCCATGCTGCCAACCGTGTAAGCCATGGCCGCGCCCGCCGCCAGCGGCGCAACCACCATGATGATCTTCGTCATGCGAAACATCGTGTCCGTGAGTGACTGCAATACCGTCACCAGCGGTGCCCGCTTCGCCTCTGACATCGTCGCCAGCGCGGTTCCAAACAACACCGCAAACACCGCCACTTGCAGAATCTGGTTCTGTGCGACAGCCTGCGCAATGTTTTCCGGAAAGATATTTAGCAGAACCTGCTGCCAACCCTCGGCATGCGTAATGGGCGCGACCACCTCCGTCGCAGCCGGCAGCGCCACACCCACGCCCGCCTGCGAAAGGTTGATGGCGACGAGCCCCAGCACCAGCCCGATCGTGGTCACCACCTCGAAGAACACGATTGCCTTCAATGCAACGCGTCCCACGCCCTTCAACTCACTGTGTCCGGCAATCCCGGTCACGATGCCGCCAAAGATGAGCGGGGCCACAATCATCCGAATTAACCGTAGAAATATGTCGCCGATAAACTTCATCTGGCCCGCCACGTGCGGCAGGTCGGCCCCCAGCGTCGCTCCTGCCAGCATGGCGAAGAATGTCCACACCAGCAGCGACCGTCGCCCGAGCGCCACCGGCACAAATGCCGCGATCCCCCCCCATCGAGCCAAAACCCCTATCGGCGCGGTGGCCGCGTTCACACTCGCCAGCACTCCCGCTACGAACATCGCCATCGCGGAAACAACAAGGATGCGCTCCGCAGTCTGACTCAACCACACGTTGCGAGACAAGGATGGAACAGATAGGCTCAAGGATTTCATTATCCTACGCTCGAACCACAGGTCGCCTACTCCGTAGAATCCGACTCTCGGTCTTCAACCGGGATCGGATCCCCCTTGCGAACTTCGGGCGCAGAGTCCCCCGCATGGCGCGGAAAGATCAAAATCGTCACCGCCAAAGCCACGACAATCCCCAGCACCACCTGGATCACTCGATCAAGTGCGGCAGTATTTCTGGCGGTAACGGTATGCGGCCTGATTGGTTTCCGCAACAGTTCGCGGCTTGCGGGCGTTACCGTCACCATCGTCATGCTGGTGCAGTCGGGTTCTCCAAAGACTGTCGCACTTGATCGAGTGATCCAGGTGGTGCTGGGGATTGTCGTGGCTTTGGCGGTGACGATTTTGATCTTTCCGCGCC
>JANXQR010000021.1 GCA_025353435.1 Acidobacteriota bacterium
CCATTCGGCGGAACGCCCTGCACAGCTTTGGCCTGCCGCTCCAGCTTGATGGTCTGATGATTCACCACGTAGAGCCGCGCGCGGTTCAGTCGCACGTTGGTACGGATTTGCCACGCCAGTAGCGGATGCTCTTCGGTCGGATTCCCGCCAACAAGCAGAATCGCCGGCGCAGTTCCCGCGTCTCGCAGGCTTGCGGACTTGCCTTCATTGCCAGCCATGGCGTGCGCGAACGTCGCATAATCCGCCGTGCGGTGATGATCAATGTTGTTAGTGCGCAGTACCGTTCGCGCAAACTTCTGAAGCAGGTAGTTTTCTTCGTTGGTGGTGCGATTTGACCCCAACACGCCGATCGCTTCACCACCACGGCTGTCGCGAATCTCGGTCAACTTGGCTGCCGCAACCTTCAGCGCGTGCTCCCACGTCGTCGGCTCCAACTTGCCCGCAGCACTGCGCACCAGCGGCTTGGTCAAACGCTCGCCGCTGTCAACAAAGTCAAAACCGAACCGTCCCTTGGCACACAGAAAGTCGCCATTGATGCCGCTTTTGTCGCGATTATCGGCGCGCACAATTTCGGAACCTTCATGAGTCTGCCGCACGCCCAGTGTCACCTTGCAGCCGTCCGCGCAATGCGTGCACACGGTGGAGACATGGTTCATCTCCCACGGCCGCGTCTTGTATCGATAACTGCCGCTGGTCAGCGCGCCCACAGGGCACACGTCGATGCACATGCCACACTGTTCGCAATCCAGGTGGGCTTTACTTCCATCGCCTTCGGGGCCGTTAGGAGCGATCACCGAACTCACACCGCGGTTCTGCACGCCGAGAGCCCAGACGTCCATGCCTTCGCCGCACATGCGCACGCAGCGATAACACAAAATGCACCGCGGCCGGTCGAAGAACACGGCCGGCGACCATTGCTGCTCATCGCGATGCTGCTTGGCTTCGGCATACAGGCTCTCGCCAGCGCCATATTTGAAGGTCATGTCCTGCAGTTCGCACTCGCCGCCCGCATCGCAAACCGGGCAATCAAGTGGATGATTTCCCAGCAGCAACTGAATGGTGGCCTTGCGCGCCTGCGCAATCTCTGGTGACTCAGTAACGAAGACCTGGCCCTCACCAACCGTCGTCGTGCAGGCTGTCTGCAGCTTCGGCACCTTCTCCTGGCGCACCACGCACATGCGGCATGCGGCCTGAAGGCTCAACCCCGGGTAGTAGCAGAACGCGGGAATCTCGATCCCCGCCTTGCGGCACGCCTCAATCAGCAACGTCCCCGCGGGAGCCGTCAGCTTCTTTCCATCGACTGTGAATGTTACGTCTGCCATTCTTCTCCAGCGCCCCTACACCACTGCCAGTTCAACGTGTTTGGCAAACGGGCACGACTTGCCGTTCAGGTGCTCTTCAAATTCTTTGCGAAATTTCTTCACAAAACCCAGCGTCGGCATTGCGGCCGCATCGCCCAGCGGGCAGAATGTGCGCCCCATCATGTTCTCGGCGAGGTAGCGGATATTGTCAATGTCCTTCATCTCGCCGAAACCTGCATGGAATCGCGTCAGCGACTTCTTAAGCCAGTCCGTTCCTTCGCGGCAGGGAATGCACCACCCGCAGCTTTCGTGCTGGTAGAAGCTGATCGTCCGCAGTGCGAACTCCACCATGCAGGTCTGGTCGTCAATCACCACCACTCCGCCAGAACCCAGCATTGATCCCGCTTTTCCCACCTGGTCGAAGTCCATCCCGAGAGTCTCGATCTCTTCGGGCAAAAGTACCGGTGTCGACGAGCCGCCCGGAACCACGGCCTTCAGTTTCCGTCCGCCGCGAACTCCACCACCCACTTCGTAAATCATCTTCTTCAGGTTGTATCCCATCGGCAGTTCGTACACGCCCGGCCGTTCGATGTGCCCGCTCAAGCCGAACAGTCGAGTCCCGCCGTTGCGCTCCGAACCGATGGCTGCATAGGCCGCGGCACCCATCGTAATCACATGCGGCACCGTGGCAATGGTTTCGGCATTATTGATTACCGTCGGCCCGCCGTAGAGACCAACCACAGCAGGGAAGGGAGGCTTGATGCGAGGCACTCCGCGTTTGCCTTCGAGCGACTCCATCAGCGCCGACTCCTCGCCCACTTCGTACGCGCCTGCCCCCGTCTGCGTGATCACCTGAAACTCGGTATCCGACCCAAAAATGTTCTTACCCAGAAAGCCCTTCGCGTAAGCATCGGCAACGGCCTTCTCCACAATCTCCAGCAGGTAGCGATACTCGCCCCGCAGATAAATGAAGCCGGTCTTTGCGCCGATCGCGAGGCCGGCAATAAGGGTGCCTTCAATCACTGCATGCGGATCATGAAGAAAGATCAGGTGGTCCTTGCAGGTCCCCGGCTCGCTCTCGTCCCCATTTACTAAAACGTATTTGGGCTTTGCACTCACCTTCGGGACGAACGACCACTTGAGCCCCGTCGGAAATCCAGCCCCGCCTCGGCCGCGAAGGTTCGACGCCTTCATCTCGTTGATGATCCAGTCAGGCCCTTGGGCAAGGCACTTTTTCGCAGCCTCATAGCCGCCCAGCTCAATATATTTCTCGATTTCAGCCGCGCCCTGGCCAAACCGTTTGGTGACAATCTTTACTTCATCAGGATGCGAAACCAGCCTAGGCATGAGCGGCTCCCCCATTTCGGCTGGAATCAGAATGAATCTTGTCACGATAACGGTCGAGAATTCCCGGAACGCTCTCCGGCGTCAGGTCGTCGTGGAAGTCGTAATTCACCTGAATGGCAGGTGCCCAGCAGCAGACCCCGATGCATTCCACTTCTTCAAGCGAAAAAACTCCATCCGCTGTGATGCCCTTGTGACCAACGCCCAACTCTTCCTGAAAACGCTCGTAGAGATCGTAGGCTCCGCGCAGCATGCAACTTATATTGGTGCAAACCTGAATATTGAACTTGCCCGCAGGCCTGAAGCGCAGCATCGAGTAGTAGCTGGCCACATTCCGCACCTCGAGTGGGGTCAGGCTCAGTCGGTCTGCAATCTCGGCCATCACCGCGTCCGACAAATAGCCGACTTCGTCCTGGGCGTAAAGCAGCATGGGGATTAGTGCCGAGCGCTTCACGGGATATTTTTCCGTCAGCACGTCAAAGCGCGCAGCAAGCTGTGGCGAAAAGATCGACATGGTCTCCGAACCGCTTTCCCTTGGACTCATGCCATCAACTCCCGCGCCCATGCTTCCGCCACCATATCCATCTCGTCCTCGCGTTCCGTCTCGTTTGTTTCCATCCTACCGGTCCGCAGCTTCCCGTCTTCAGTCAACTCCAGCATTCCTGTCGAGCCATCCTCGCGCTTCCATCGGACCAGCGCACCGATCCGTTCCAGATCCAGCCACGCATCGCCGTGACGCACCGTAATTCGTTGCTCGCCCAACTCCACCGTGGCCTGCCGGTTCTTATTCAGCCCATGAGCAGCGGTGTAACTGCGGAGCAGGGAAGCCAGCGATACCCAAAGTTCGATGAAGACTTGATCACGCAATCTCGTTCCGAATTAACCCTTCAACGATCTTCCTTGCAAGTTGAACTGATCCAAGATACTCCCGTTCGCCAAAGAGAATGGACTCACCGTTTACCGTAAAACTGGTCGCATGAGTCGCCGCGTCAAACGCGACGATTCTAGAACCCTTCGAAGTCAGTTTGAAGGTGATTGACTGGTCATGAATATCATCAGAAACTCTAGGCTCCCCAATCAGCGACACCCTGACCGTTGAGGCGTCTGAGTCGAAGTCCACTCTCACGTATCGTAGACTTCCCAAGCCCAACTGAAGAGTATGACCTTCCCCCCATCCCTCCGCGAATGCGATCGAAGGTAGCTCAAACCGGGCCAGTTCCTGGTTTGCTTCATCGATTTCGCTGCTCATGAACGACCTTAATCTTTCGAAGAATTCACTCTCTTCTTCCTTCTTCGTTTTTTGGATCTCCGCGTCAGTCTGATTCGAAACGAATCTCGACTTTGCTTCAGCGGCAAGCCTCGCGTACTCCGACATGACTCACCTCGTTCCTATCTGTCAATCTCGCCAAGAACGATGTCGATCGATCCAACCACGGCAACTACGTCCGCCAGAAGGCGTCCCTTGCACATCGTTTCCAGGGCCTGCAGATCAGCAAATGACGGATAGCGCATGTGCACGCGATACGGCTTCGCTGTTCCGTCCGAAACGACATAGTAGCCTACCTGGCCGTGCCCTGATTCAATACTCTGGTAAACTTCGCCTGCCGGTACGGCAAACCCTTCGGTCACGATCTTGAAATGATGAATTAGCGCTTCCATCTGCGTCTTCATCTGCTCGCGATCGGGCAACACAATCTTTGGCGCGTCGGCCTTGATCGGCCCCTCCGGCATACCGTCCAGCGCCTGCTGCACAATCTTCACGCTCTCTCGCAACTCCTCAAGGCGCACCGCATAGCGCGCCCAGCAATCCCCGACATTCGAGACCGGCACGTTGAACTGGAACTTCTCATAGCTGGAGTAGGGCATATCGCGACGCACATCAAAATCAATGCCCGACGCGCGCATTACTGGCCCCGTCACTGCCAGATCAACAGCATCTTCAGGCGACAGGTATCCGACACCTTTCAGCCGGTTTATGAAGATGGGGTTGCCAGTCAGTAGATTCGAGTATTCGTCGATCTTCTCTGGGAAGCTTCTGATGAATGCCTGCACGCGCGGAAGAAAATCAAGCGGCGCCTCCAGCGCCAGCCCACCGATGCGGATGTAGCTGGTCATCATGCGTTGCCCGGAAATCATCTCAAACAAACGCAGAATATCTTCACGCTCGCGGAATGTGTACAGAAACACAGTCAGCGCGCCAATGTCCATGGCATGGGTGCCAAGCCAGATCAGGTGCGAATTAATACGCGTCAATTCGGCCAGTAGCACGCGCATCCATTGTGCCTTGGGCGGAATTTCGAGTTGCAGCAGTTTTTCAACGGCGAGCGAATAGACCAGGTTGTTGGCCATCGGGCCAAGGTAATCCACGCGATCGGTAAGGGGGACCACTTGCTGATAAAACTTGGCCTCGCAGGTCTTCTCGATCCCGGTGTGAAGGTAGCCGATCTCGGGATAGATGCGGACCACGACCTCGCCGTCGATCTCCAGCACCAGGCGCAGCACGCCGTGAGTGGAAGGATGCTGTGGGCCCATGTTAAGTACCATGTGCTGGTCGCGGGAACCCTCGGCAACGGGAACTTCAAGAATGGGTGTGCCTACGTCCAGCATCAGCGGTAGCCCTCCACAGGGTAATCCTTGCGCAATGGGTGACCAGCCCAGTCGTCAGGCATCATGATGCGCCGCAGGTTGGGATGACCTTCAAAGCGGATTCCAAACAGATCGAAGACTTCGCGCTCGTAATAATTCGCGCCCGCCCATACCGGCGTAATGGACTCGACCGCGGCTTCCGCCTCGCCCACCATAACCCGCAGACGAAGGACATCCTTATACGCGTGGGAACAGATGTGGTAGCTGAGTTGGAAGCGGGGAACTGACGGGTACCAGTCCACCGCGGTCACATCCTGAAAGGCGTTGTAGCCTGCAGCTTTTACTGTTGCAGCAGCCTCGCGGATGCAATTCGTGGTAATGGTGAGCGTAACTTCGCCGCGATCAATTTTGGCGTCAATCAATGCGTCGGCGTTCCAGGCCAGGATCGCCTTGATGGCGGGATCATCCGGCAGCGCCTCGAGTACTGCAGCCTTGTCGAGCAGCGTGACCTTGGGATCAAGCATCTACAAATCCGCCTTGTCCTGGCTCCAGTCAAGGATGCCCTTGCGAACAATATAGTAGAGACCCACGGCCACAAAGCCGAGGTAAACAACCATCTCCCAGAAACCGAACAGCCTCGATCCTGTAATGGCTGGAAGCTGGCGATAGATTACCGCCCACGGCATCATGAACACCGCCTCCACATCGAACAAAATGAACAGCATGGCAACCATATAAAAGCGGACACTGAAGCGAGCCCTTGCGTCGCCAACAGCCACAATCCCGCACTCATACGCTGCCAGTTTGACCTTGGTATTGCGGTGGCGGCCGATAAAATACGACCCCGTCACCATGGCCGCGCCCATGCCGAACGCAACCACAATTTGCATCAGTAGCGGCAGGTATTGCCAGTGATAAGGAATCATGATTGCCGTCCCAAAAGGGTTGAAAGAATTGGCTGTTTGAGCCAGAGCATGGACTGTTCCATTGCGCCGGGCCGATGCTTTGAGCTTAGGTTCTGGACTTGCTCCCGTCAAGGAAGCCGACATCCCCAAATTCCCCCCGGCGACCTAACAGAAGAACAAAGAGACCTAGTTTGCAATGTGAGCTTAATCACGTGTTATGATCTCTGGTCTCCCCGAACAGGCGTGATTTGCTGTCGCCGAATTGGAGCGATCGATTTGCCGGTTCCCATCGCGAAACTCGGTACTAAGGTGATGTGAATTAAGCTCGTCCATTGGCCGAAGAACAGGGTGAGGATGGATCGAATGGCTGCCACTATAACTTCCGGATACTCGCTCCCTGTAGTCGCGTCAACGCGGACCGTTCCTGTTCCTGTATTGGGGAAAACCCGCCCCCGCCGTATTACCCCGGAAGCCGGCCACGCTCTGGAAAAACTTGGACACGCCATTGAGTACCTCTCCGACGAGTATGTCCAAAACGGTGGAGATTTTACTCAGCATAACCCACAGATTGAGGCCGTGCAGATGCTCATGGCACTCAATCGCCAGGTCTATTTCGGCTGCCCGGAGATCCCCACATTGGGCGATCGAATTCGTTCCATTTTCCATCGCACCGATCACTAGTCTCTGCAGGTGGTTGCTCGAAATTGTTCACCCGCCAAATGTTAAATTAGGGCGGTGGATCAAATTCATCCCGCTAAGTTGGCCTTCCGAGCCGGACTCATCTTCGAGATCGTCCTCTTTCTCCTTCTCGTTCCAGCTATAGGAAGTGCGCCAGCCAAAACCCCGCCCGATTCTGCAGATCATCTCCCCACCATCCTTCTCCCCCAATTTGCAATCGGCCAGCCGCTTCATCTTGTCGTGTACGGCGATACCCGATTTACCAATCCCGCCATCACACATGTTACGAATCCCCGGGTTCGCCTCTGGCTCGCGGAGCAAATCGCGCGGCAGCATCCTCAGGCCATCCTGCTCACCGGCGACACCCCCTATACAGGATCTGATCCGGCGGATTGGAGGGTGTTTCAGCATGAGACGGAATCGTGGCGCTCGATCCGGACCGTCCAACTTCCGACCATCGGCAATCACGATGTGCGCGGTGGGGCGCCAGCGGGAATTGCAAACTACATGGCAAATTTTCCCGACATCTCCGGTCACCGCTATTACTCGGCTTTGATGGGCGCGGTGGAAGTGATCTCCCTTGACTTCACCCTCCCATGCGGCCCCTCGTCCTACCAGGGGCGGTGGTTTGCAAGTCAGTTAAATCACATTCCTGAACAGGTTGAGTTTTTGATGATTCTCCATCACCTGCCGTGGATGGCCGATCGCCAGTCGGAAATCTTCGCGGGTGTACCCACCAAGGACGCCTTGGCGCTACGGGGAATGCTCGAAGCGCGCCTCGAATCTATCCGCGCCCGGGTGATCGTGTTCAACGGGCACCTTCACAACTATGAGCGATTTGAACGGAAAGGTGTGGAATACGTAGTCACCGGAGGCGGAGGAGCTTTGCCCTATCACGTGCTGTTCCGGGGCGATGGCGATCTCTATCGGGATACTGGATTCCCGGTGTACCACTATCTGACCGTGGACGTGGCGAATGACCAGCTCCATGCGGTGATGTGGAAGGTAAAGGACCCGGATGCGGCCACCCTTGAGGTCGAGGCGAAGGATGAGTTCAGCATCAGCGCAAAATCGGGCGTTTCCAAGCCATCTCCACGTCAAAGCAAGCCAAAGGCGCATAGTTCGCACGATTGAGGAATTTCACCGGTGGAGCGGCGTTATTGTCCAATCGTCAGAACGGCAAGCAGAAGAATCCAGGCAGCACCCAGCGTATGCCAGTACCACGCTGTCACATCTATCGCGATCTGACGCAGTTCGACTCGTCCCAGCAATCCCAAAGCTGTAAGGCAACCTACGAGGGCCAGGACGCCCAGAAACAGGTGCCCCGCATGCAGGCCAGTCACCAGGTAAAAGAAATAGCTGGCTGGCGTTGTGTGCCAGCGATCGAAGGCGAAACCCTGCGCTGTGAGCTGCTTCCAGGCAATCACCTGCCCAACCAGGAACATCGCCCCGAGACCGAGCGTTGCCCCAACCCACGGCAGCGTCCGACGGAGCGCCGGCTTGCCCATGCCCAGCCACTCTTCCATCACGTCGATCTCACGGAAAATGTTGCGCCGGCCAAACTCCATTGCCAAACTGCTGAGAATCAGAAACGCTGTATTGAGGTAAACAATCGGAGGCATCTGGATGGGGTGCCAATCGCTAATAAACTCGTGTATGCGTGGGTCTTGGTGCATGCCAGCCTGCCGCGCGAAGAACAGCACCACCAGCACCGCGAAAAACATCATGTCGCCGGCTAAAGCGAAGAATACGAAGAGGCGAATGCGCTGCAGACGTTCACGCGGGCCCCTCCGAGGGTGTTGCCAGTCGTCATCGCCTCCGCCACCACCGCCTCCCGTGGGACGGCGGTCGACAGGTGGCTTGCCGCCAATTCCCGGCTCTTTGCGCTCAATCTCCGAAGGGGCTCTGGTAAAGGCAATGGGCATGGGGAAGCCTCTATGGTGGAGATATTAGCCCCACCCAAGCTTGGACGCACGGAGTATCGGATCAGATGGCTTATTTTGTTACCGAACTCTGCGACCTCAATAAGATTTGCACCAAAACTCAGCTTTTCTTTTGCGCTATCGCAGCTTCGACAAACATTCTGTGCACCCGACGGTCACTTGAAAGCTCAGGATGGAACGTGGCAGCCATGAGGTTTCCCTGACGCACCAGGACCGGGAAGCCGTCGCGGCGAGCAAGGACTTCGACCGTGGGGCCAGTTTCGCTGATGCGGGGTGCTCGAATGAAGACCATCTCTAGCGGCTCGCCCTGAAGGCTGGTCGGTGTGGTCCGGATCGCAGAATCGATCTGGCGGCCGTAAGCATTGCGCTCGACGACAGCATCCAACAGGCCGAGTGATCGTTGCGGTGGGTTAATCACTTCGCGGGCCAAAAGAATCGCTCCGGCACAGGTGCC
>JANXQR010000024.1 GCA_025353435.1 Acidobacteriota bacterium
GCATAAACAAACGGCTTGAAGATTGAACCAGTGGGCCGATGCGCCACCGCATGATTCAACTGTGAGCTCCCGTAACTCCGCCCGCCCACCAGCGCCAGCACCTGCCCCGTGTGCGGATTTAGAGCCACCAACGCCACCTGCGGATAAACATACGGCTCCGCGTTCGCATTCTTTGGGTGCCTGTACAGCTTGTCCACCTGTTCGTCGATCGAGTGAACCGTATTCTCCACCGCCGCCGTCGCCACCCGCTGCAAGTCAGGATCGAGCGATGTATAAATGCGCAGCCCCTCCAGATTCACATCGCGCTCGCCAATCTTCTGCAGAAGCTGATCGTGCACCAGGTCCACAAAGTAAGGTGCCTCGCTCGCATCCACGCTCGTCGTGGCCAGGTGCAGCCGCTCTTCCTTCGCGCGCTCCGCCTTGTCCTTGGTGATGGCCCCCGTCTCTACCATCGAGTCCAGCACCAGGTTGCGCCGCTCCATCGCCCGATCTGCGTGCCGGAACGGCGTAAAGTAATTCGGCCGCTGAATCATCCCCGCCAGCAGCGCGCACTCTGACAAATCGAGCTGATGCACATCCTTGCCAAAGTACGCCTGCGACGCCTCGCCGAATCCATTGATGGCAAAGCTGCCCCGCTGCCCCAGGTTGATCTGGTTCGCGTACAACTCAAAAATCTGCTTCTTCGTGAACCGGTGTTCCAGCTGGAACGTGATCACAATCTCGATAATCTTCCGCTTGATCCGCTTCTCCGGCGTCAGAAAAAATCCACGCGCCAGCTGCATGGTCAAAGTCGATCCGCCCTGCTGCTTCTGCCCTGACGTGACATCCTTCACCGTCGCTTCCAGCAATCGGAAATAATTCACCCCGCCATGCTCGAAAAAACGTCGGTCCTCAATCGCCAGCACCGCTTGCACCAGGTTTTGCGGAATCTCATCGTACGTAATCAGCCGCCGTTTGGTCCGACTCGCATCCTCGCTCAAACCGGTAATCAGCAACGGCTCCAACTCATAGCTCGATAGCGCCTCGCCGTGATCGTCCGTGATCGAGTCCACGACCCCGTGATCCACGTGAATCGTCGCGCCATCCTCCGCGTGATACGACTGCGGGCCCGGATGCACAGCGATCGAATTCCCCGTCTCGCCATACGTCCCCAGCATCGAATCCTTCGCCGCGCCCCCTGTCGTATAGCCCGCCTCGCGCAACTCTTCCGCGACATAGCGCACCGTCATTTTTTGCCCCGGCCGCACTTCCCGCGGCTCCGCAAAAATCTTCGCAGTGTTCTTGAACAGCGGTTCCTTCAGCCGCGCATCCACCACTCTCTGATACTTGAAATAGAAATACCCGCCCACGCTCAGCACCGTGATGCACCCAGCCGCAATCACAATCAGCACCACGCGCAGCGCCAGCGCCCACCAACCGCGGCTCTCAGTGGGCATCTTGAATTTGATCTTCAAAGCCATCGCTGCTCCCTGTTACCAAATGTTCCATCACAAGTGGTGCCCCACACTGTCTGGGTGCCCCACCTTCGCGACGTCTTTGTTCTTGTCGCTAGGGTGGGTTAGCACAAACCTCAAACGTCCTTCAAAATGCCCGTCTTCACCGCTACAACAACATCGCCCAACGCCACATCCACACTCTGCAAGCCAGCCCGCGTCACCAATTCCACCAGCCCGCTCGCCGCCTTCTTCCCCACATTGATACGGAACGGAATCCCCACAAGATCCGCATCCTTGAATTTCACACCGGCCCTCTCATCGCGATCATCCAGCAGCACATCAATTCCCGCCGCATCCAACTCCGCCGCCAGCTTCTCGCCCGTCTCCCGCAGAGCCGCGTCGCCCACGTTCGTCACCGTCACCACCACCGCGAACGGCGCAATGCTCGCCGGCAGCCAGAACCCGTTCGCGTCATGCGACTGCTCCACCGCCGCCGTCAAAATCCGCTCAATCCCAATCCCGTAGCTGCCCATAATCGGCGTCACTTCCTTGCCATTCACGTCCAGCACCCGCGCGCCCATCGACTCCGAATACTTGTACCCCAGCTTGAAGATGTGCCCCACCTCCACAGCCTTGCCCACAACGAGCCTTCCTCCGCACGCACTTACCGGACACGCCTCGCCCTCATTCACGCTGCGAATATCGGCGCTGAGCGTCCACGTAAAGTCGCGCCCCGGCGCAACATTCACCTTGTGGAAATCCTGCTTGTTGGCCCCGCACACCAGGTTCATGCGCCTTTCAAGCGACTTATCCACAACCACCGTCAGCCCTTTTTCCAGCGGCTTGTCGTCGTGTGTAAGTCCAACAGGCCCAAGATATCCGGCCGGACCCTTAAAGTATTGCTCCAACTCTTCAGCCTGCATGGTCCGCAGCTCGGAGCCACCCACCGCCCCCAGCAGCTTGGTCTCATTCACCTGGTGATCACCGCGCAAAAACGCAGCCACGCCATGCCAGCTTTCTTTGGCTGCCTCGCCCTTTACAGCTGAGGTCCGCTTCATCACCATGTAAGCCACACACTTGATATCGCTCGCCGGCGAAATCTTGAAGAACGCCGCCACGTCGCTTATCGCCGCGCACCCCGGCGTGTGCACCAGCTCCGGCGTCCCATCCCCGCTGGCCGCCATCTCCACAACCGGCTCCAGCTTGGAAGTCGCCTTCTCCAGATTCGCCGCATACCCACACACCGGGCAGCTCGCAATCAGGTCCTCGCCCGCGTCGGTGTACACCATAAATTCCTGCGACTGCGACCCGCCCATCGCTCCCGAATCGGCTTCCACCGCCACAAACTTCAGCCCGCAGCGCGTGAAAATCTTGCGATAAACCTCGTCATGCAGGTCGAAGCTCTTGTCCAGCCCCGCCTGATCAATGTCAAACGAGTAGGCATCCTTCATAATGAATTGCCGCACCCGCAGCAACCCCGCCTTCGGCCTCGGCTCATCGCGAAACTTGGTCTGAATCTGGTACCAGATCTGCGGCAGCTGCTTGTAGCTCCGCAGCTCGCCGCGCGCAATCACCGTCATGATCTCTTCGTGCGTCATGCCCAGGCAAAGCTCCGCGCCCTTGCGGTCCTTCAGCCGGAACATGTTGTCGCCCATGCCCGTCCAACGCCCGCTCTCCACCCACGGCTCTTTGGGAAGAATGGCCGGCAGAAAAAACTCCTGCCCAATCGTGTCCATCTCCTCGCGCACAATCCCAATGATCTTGTTCAGCGACCGCTGGCCCATAAAGAGGTAGTTGTAAATTCCCGCCCCAAGCTGGCGAATGTAGCCGGCCCGCAGCAGAAATTT
>JANXQR010000029.1 GCA_025353435.1 Acidobacteriota bacterium
GCGCTTCCTCGGCACCGCTCCCAATATCCCTTTCAACGCCGAACATTTCTTCCAATGGCGCAAATGGAAGGCCTACGGAAGCGGTGTTGCAGGCGATTTGTTCGTCCACCTCTTCTCCGGCACGCATTTCATCACCGGCTCGCACGGGCCCACCCGCGGCATGGCGACCGGGGCCATTCGCTACTGGAACGACGGCCGCGACGCCAACGACGTCCTGTTCGGCCTGTTCGATTATCGTGAAGGATTCAATCTGAGCCTGCGCATCAACTTTGTCGACGGCGGCGAAGAAAGCGAGAGCCTGGTGTTCACCGGCTCGGAAGGTAGCTTCGAGATTGGCTGGACCGGCCTCACCCTCACCCGCGTTCCAAGGGAAGCCGCGCCCGGCTACACAATCAACACCTTTCCTGAGGCAATGCAGAAACAATTCATCGCAGACTACGACAAAAAGTATCCGGCACACTCCGCCAAGCAGGCGCTGGCCGGATCGGAAAAGTACGTCACGCCGAAGGGATACTCCGACAGTGTTGATCACTTCCGGAACTTCTTTGCCTCGGTTCGGTCCCGTCAGCAGCCCGTCGAAGACGCGGTATTTGGATATCGCGCCGCCGGAGCCGCCCTGCTCTCGAACCTCAGCATCGAACGCGGCCAGATTGTCGGCTGGAACCCCGACGAAATGAAATTGAGCTAGGGGCTGTCGGTCGAATTTTTTAGTAAGAACATTGTGATTATCCCTTCCCTGGGTCGGCTCGGAATCGATGGGACCGCTTTCCAGCACTTGCCGATTTGGGAACTTCGACTAGATCTGCTACGTCATTCCCCCAGGCAAGACTGTGTCCCCACGGCCGTTTGTTACACTTCTCGTGTTCGTCCCCCACGAAAGTCGAGATCGAGCACGCAACCCGTGCTCCGGAGTATCAATGCCAGTCGTCGAACTCGCGGGAGTGACCAAGGCCTACGAGAACAAGGTTGCTGTAAACAACCTGAGTATCTCCATTGAGGCCGGCCAGATGTTCGGCTTGCTCGGACCCAACGGCGCCGGGAAAACCAGCTCCATCCGCATGATGATGGGCATCACCATGCCCGACTCCGGCACCGTGAGCCTCTTCGGAAAGCCGTTCGACCGCAAGAGCCTTGAGCGCGTCGGCTACCTTCCTGAAGAGCGCGGGCTCTACAAGAAAATGAAGGTGATCGATCAGTTGGTGTTCTTTGGTGAACTCCATGGCCTCTCAGCCGAGGAGGCCCGCACCCGCGCCATCAGTTGGGCCACGCGCCTCGAGATTGCCGATTCGCTCCACAAGAAGACCGAAGAACTTTCCAAGGGCATGCAGCAGAAGATCCAGTTCATTTCTGCGCTATTGCACGACCCAGGCTTGATCGTCATGGACGAGCCATTCTCCGGCCTTGATCCAGTCAACGCCACACTCCTCGAACGCACGCTGATTGAATTGAAGGAACAGGGCAAAGCCATCCTGTTCTCCACTCATCGCATGGACCAGGTGGAAAAACTTTGCGACTCCATTTGCCTGGTGAACAAGGGTGCGGCCGTTCTTGAAGGCAAGATGCGCGAAATCAAATCCCGCTACGAGCGCAACCGGGTGATCGTTGAATTTGACGGCGACGCCAGCTTTCTCAACAGCCCTGAGATTGCCGAAGCCAAAAACTTCTCCGGCCATGCCGAGATTCGCCTTCATCCAAACGGCAACGCCCAAAAGCTTCTCCACCAAGCCGCCGCAGTCGCAACCATTTACCGCTTCGAATTGGTTGAGCCGTCACTCGAAGAGATCTTCATTCAGACCGTGGGAGGCAAAGCCGATGCGTAATCTGTTGCTGGTAGCCAAACGCGAATACCTCGAGCAGATCCGCGGTCGCGCATTCAGGATCTCCACAATTCTGGTCCCCGTTCTCTTTGCCGCCGTCATCGGCGTGGCCTTTCTGGCTGGGCGCGGCTCTGGGGTCGGCAAACATATCGTGATCGCTGCCCCGTCTCTCGGCCTGGCCAATTCGGTTCGCGACGAAATGCTCAAGGACAAGGACGCCAAGACCAACGTGGACGTGGTTGCTCCCGCCACCCCCGCCGACCGAGCCGCTCTCGTCGATAAGGTTGAGGCCAAGGCCGTCGACGGTCTGCTGTGGGTCGATACATCCGGCACGTCCCCGAAGGCCACTTACACTTCGCAATCTTCCGGCGACATAGTAGTCGCAAGCCGCCTGGCTTCCGCCCTGAACCACGCCCTGGCGATTGAGCGCATGAAAGCGCGCGGCATGAGCAAAGATGATGTCGACGCACTTCTCAAAGACGTGCCAGTGGACACGTTGCAGGTGGATAAGCAAGGCAAGGAAGTCAAGAGCAGCGGCTTTGGCTCGTACGCAAAGGGCTACATCATGGCCCTGTTGCTTTCCATGACCACCATGATCTATGGCATGAACGTTGCCCGCTCCATCATCCAGGAGAAGACATCCCGCATCTTCGAGGTGATGCTAGCGACCGCCAAGCCCGGCGACCTGCTTGCCGGCAAGCTCATCGGGGTAGGCGCAGTCGGCCTCACGCAGATTGCCATTTGGGTCGTCGCCGGCGCCGGGCTC
>JANXQR010000046.1 GCA_025353435.1 Acidobacteriota bacterium
TAGAACGCCCGTAGCAGAATGCTCGCGAGACCGTCCCCGTCGGAGGCGGCCTTGCTGCGTCTGGCCCTCCATCTGAGGGCCGTGCCGCCCGAAGCAAAAGGCGCGCTGCTTCGCATCGGGTTAGGGGTGACACGTCACCCCCGGCGGGTTGCTGCGGAGTTACCTGTCAACTCGATTGATTTAGGCGCACGCTGGCCGATATGTGCAGTGGGCGGTGGGGTTGCCGGCCCGGTGAGACCGCGCGATATGGGAATTGTGTTGAGGTTCAGGAGAAGGTGGTCCGTCGCAGCTAAAAGCCGTCGAATGAAACCGCCGGTAAATTGCGGGGGTTGAAAACGCTCGCCTCACTCCGGCGATTTCAAGCCCATTCCCGTATGGGCGTTCCTGTGTTGACTTGTGCAGTCAGCTCAAGACACGTTGCTACGGCTCTTCCGTAAACAGGGAGCGGAGCCAGGAGGCACGCTGGTAAGTGGCGGTCTGGCCGTGCTCGGCGATGACCATGCGTCCGTGGCCAATGAGGTCCCATGATTCGTTGGAGGCGCCATCGCGGGCGTGCTTGGTGAGTTGGAACGAATTTTTTGTGAGCTGTGCAGAGTATGAGGTGATGCCGGGCTCGCTGGCGACGCGGCAGCCGTTGGGAGGTTCGGACCACTGATGCTCGCGGCCGTCGGCGATGAGGGTAACGGTTTCATAACCGAGGCAGTCGATGGGAATGACTTCAGAGAATTTGCCTTTGTGGACGAGGAGTTTTAGTTCGGCGGGAGCGGTTGGATCGCCACTGGTTTTGAACCAGACGCCGTCAAAGCTGGAGCGGAGAAGGAGAGGCAGGACGAAGCCGAGGAAGATGCAGAAGGCCATGAGCAGGGCTGATTCGATTTGAACAAAGAGAGTGGGTTTGTAGGGTGGATTCTTCGGCTGATTGATGGCTTGCCGCGTCATCCGGGGGGAAGGCATGTTCCATTATCGCGCTTGTGGTAAGGAGGCGGTGCGACGCCGGAGACGGTGACTTCGCACCAGGGCTCCCCCCATCAGAGCGAAGGCCGGGCTTGCCATTAGCAGGATGATCTGGAGCCAGAAGGGGTCTGAGTCCTTGCCCGAAGCGATAAGGAACACTCCCATGATGAGACAGAGGAAGGACGACAAGACACCGTTGAGCAGCTCGGCGCGTTTTGCAAACCCCGCCGCGACGATTCCCCCGAGAAGCGATCCAAGTAAGCCCATGGAAAGTTCCGCTAAGTAGAGTGGGATGTTGCCGTGAATCGCCGCTGTGATGGCCGCCGACACTTGCGCAGGCGGAACGTGAGTGAGGTCGGCTCTCGATGCTGCGAAGAGTGCGAACGGCATTCCGAGCAGCAACGAAGAAACGATATCGACAACAGCACCGAGCAAAACACCCAGAATGGATATCTTCCGCATCGTCTCTTTAGCGTGTCATTTCAATGGGGACGTTGCGCGGGCCGGTGTCAGGAGATTTTCCGTTCTCGTCCAGCTTGCCGAAGATCATTTTCCCGCTGGCGGTTTGCAACACGCTGGTGACTGAGATTTCCACGCTGCGGCCAATCACCTTGCGGGCGTGATCGACAACCACCATGGTGCCATCGTCGAGATAGCCGACGCCCTGGTTGTATTCCTTGCCCTCTTTGAGGATGAGGACGGTCATGCGTTCGCCGGGGAGCACGACGGGCTTGAGAGCGTTGGCGAGGTCGTTGATGTTGAGGACTTGGACGTGATGCAGGTGGGCAACCTTGTTGAGGTTGAAGTCGTTGGTGACGACTTTGGCTTCCCACTTCTTGGCGAGTTCGAGGAGCTTGAGATCGACTTCGCGTATGGAAGGAAAATCGTCAGAGACAATCTGGACCTGGAGGACGGGGTTGGACTGCATTCGCTGGAGCATGTCGAGTCCGCGGCGTCCGCGCTGGCGCTTGGAGCCGTCGGTTGAGTCGGCGACGACCTGAAGTTCGCGGAGCACGAATTCGGGGACGACCATCATGCCGTCGATGAAGCCAGCCTCGGCGATGTCAGCGATGCGGCCGTCAATGATGACGGACGTATCGAGGACTTTGGCAGAGCGGCGCCCGGGCTTGTCGCCGGCGAAGAGTGTGCCGAGGACTGCGGGGTTGAGCAGGTCACCCTTGTTGGCGCCGACCAGCAATCCCACGTAGGTCATGAGCAGCAGAACAAAGATCTGCAGGGCGGCAGAGGTAGCGCCGCCCAATGGGGCAGATCGGAGAACAAGGCAAAAAAGAGCCGCGCCGAAGATGCCCAGCACTGAGCCCACGACTGCTCCAATGAGCCGACGGAGGCTGAGAGCGCGCACGCGCAACTCGAAGACGATGACAGCTCCCGCGGCCAAGGCGCCTACAGCGGCACCGGGCCATCCGGGAATGCCAAAGGGTTGAAGAAAATAACAAACAACGCTGAGAAGGGCAACAAATAACACACGAAGCAAAACGAGATCCATAAAGACCTGCTCCCGCCGGCGCATAATTACCCGCCAGTTCGGGCCTAGTTGGGGAGTATGCCGACAGGCTGTATCGGTCGTCAAGAGCCAATGTCAAAGAGCGAAAAACAGTGGTCAGTGATCAGTGGTCAGTGGTCATTGAACAGGTTCACGGAGTTTGACTGGCTTCGAGTTCACGAAAACGGTCGCTACGTCCTGATCACTGAACACTGTTTATTAACTACGCAACCGCGAGGTCTGCGTGCTGCATGCGGGTGCTGCCTTTGCGGGGGCCGCGCTTGCGGGCGCTCATCACCTTGATGCGGTCGAGCAATTCCTGGGGCGAGCAATTTTTCTTGACGAGAACGGCGTCCGCGGCTTGCATGTGGTCGCCCATTTTCTGGGGGTCGCCCAGCACGATCATGGGGACGTGGGAGGCGATTTGCTTGAGGCTGCGCACCAGTTGATCACCATTCATCATCGGCATCGAGAAGTCCGTGAGCACAAGGTCCACCGCGGTGTCGGCAAAGATGCCGATCGCCTCCTGGCCGTTGCAGGCCGATACGACGCGGTATCCATTGGTAGCAAGCATGAACTTGAGCACGGACAGGTCCTGCTCATTATCGTCGACGCAAAGGATGATCTTCTTAGGGCGCATGATGGGGGAACACTCCTTAATTGAACGTGAGATTCGGATGGAAAAAATACGAGTCCTCTCCCGCTGGTGAGGCAGGTTTTTGGAATCGGAACGTCAGAG
>JANXQR010000051.1 GCA_025353435.1 Acidobacteriota bacterium
TCGGAGAAGCTGGCCTGAATTCGTTCAAACCGATCGTGAATGCGGCGGCCGAGGTATTGCACAAGGATGCTGGCGACGGGTGCCGGAGCCAGTGCCACGAGTGTCAAATAAGGGCTCACGCGCAACAGGTAGAAAACAGCACCAACGGTGAACATGAGGGTATTGGCGCTATACATGATGGCCGGGCCCAACAGCATGCGCACCGCGTTCAGGTCATTCGTAAGCCGCGCCATCACGTCGCCGGTGCGATAGCGATGGTAGAAGCCGGTGTCCTGCCGTTCCAGGTGAAGAAACAGGTCATTGCGGAGGTCGAACTCAATCTCCCGCGAAATGCCAATCAGAATCCAGCGCTGAGCGTAGAGGAAGACTCCCTTCACCACGTAAATGGCGACCAGGAGTCCGGCTAACATCAGTATCTTTTGACGCGTCGCGCCGGGGTCCTTCAGGTAGTCAATCGCTCTGCCCACCACGCGCGGAAACTGCACTGAAACTGCATTGGTGGCAATTACCGAGAGGGTGCCCCACAGATAGCTCCAGCGGTAGCGTCGCATGTAGGCGAAGAGGGGGCGCAGGTCGCGAAGCATGGTTCTATTGTAGCCGGGAGACGGGCGAGCGCCGCGAACGAGGAGAACTGGAAATGAAGGCGGATCGGTCAAGCAATTCCGAAAAAAGGCCGATAAACGAAAGAGATCGCCGCCAGGATGACGGACGGATACCCGCGATATGGCAAATCAGGATGAACAGGTTGGAAGCGAGCGAAGGCGTCACAGGCGGTTTCCCTGCGAGGGATTTGCCGAGGTGGTCGCCATTCGGGCAAGTGTCGTCTTCAGGGGGAAGCTCAAAGATATAAGCCAGTCAGGGTGCTATATCGAGACCCGTGCCCACCTTAACCTGCCGCGACTGGCTGAAGTGGAGGTTCGTTTCACAGCGTTTGGGCTCAAACTCACGGCTCTTGCCAAGGTGATGGACATTCGCCCCGGCAAGGGCGCCGGGTTCGAATTTCTGCCGTGTGATTCGAGGCTCGACCAGCGCTTCCTTAAAATGATTGAGCAATTGCAAACACCTGAATCCACCAGCGGTGAGTCATTGCCTCAGGTGGGAGTCCTCAACAGCAAATATCCACCCGTAAGTCCAAATAGGATGTCGGACGACCAAGCCGCCAGCGGGGCCGGCAAGTAGTTCACATTCCCCATTGCGGCAAACAAACTGTCCACCACCCAATAGGTGAGCGCTACCCCCACGGCTACTGCGATGCCGGTCAGCGATCCGCGCCGTCCCATCGAAAGCGCGAAGGGAATCGCCAGCATCGCCATCACCACGGCAATCAAAGGATAGGCCAGCTTGTGCCACAGAGCCACGCGGAGTCGCATCGTATCAAAACCGCTCTGGCGCAGGTCGCGAATATAGCGATCGAGCTGGCCGAAGTTCATCTCCTGCGACTGCACGCTCTCTTTTTTGAAGTAGCCGGGCTCCTCGTGAATCTCAGAAAAGTTCGTGTTGATGAACTCGCGAAAGCTGGTCTGATTTGCGCCCTGAAAATCGCGCACCCAGCCGTTCTGGAATCTCCACGCATTCGCATCCTGATCCCAGAAAACCTTTCCAGCGAAGATGCGTCGCGACAGTGCAAATGTCGATGGGCTGAATTCGAATACAGAAAGATCGGCGAATTCATTGCGATCGTGATCGAAGAACTTGTAGTAAAAAATGCGCGCCGGCTCTTTTTCCTTCGGTTGACCGAAGATCCAGGTCTGTTCCGGATGCAGTACAGTTTGCGGCGGCCGACCTTTGATTAAGTTGCGCAGCGCTTCCTGCCGCCGATTTGCCTGCGGCAAATAAAACTCGTCGAACAGAAACAGGCTGATCGCGAGAATACCTGCAATCGAAACGATGGGCACAACGAGCCGGTAAAGACTGATGCCTGTTGCCTTCATGGCGATGATTTCGCTGTTGCGATTCAGCACGCCAAATGTGACCAGCGCCGCGATCAGAACCGCAAGCGGGGCGATGGTATAGATCATGCTGGGAGTCAGATTCAGCAAGTACAGGCCCGTGGTCGTGAGCGGGATGTGGTTATGAATCGTGTCGCCCACCAATTCAAAATAGGTGAAAACGAGCATCATCAATACGAACCCGGATAGCACCGTAAAGAACATTCCCAGAAACTGTCGGATCACGTATTGATCGAGAATGCGCGGAAATGCGATCCGCGTTTTTCGGGCGGTTCGCGGCTGTAGCCAGTCGATCAACTTGCCGAACACCGCTCCCCCCTCATGATGGGCCGCAGCCAGGCTGGCCTTCGGAAAACGTGTCGTCAGATTCACGATCGTAGTAAGCACTCGGCCACCGGTCGCCATCTGCCAAAGAAGAAAAGCGCCCACAGCCGCAAACAGTAGGTTCGCCAACCAAACGGCCAGGCCGACAGGCATCTTGTCCTGCCTCGCCAGCGCCACGCCGGTGTACGACAAGATGTAGTAGAGGATCACCAACAGCAGCGTGAACACAAACCCAGAGCTCTTTCCGCCTCGCCGCGAAACCACGCCCAGTGGTACTCCCACCAGCATCAGCACCAGGCAAGCCGCTGGATACGAGAAGCGATTGTTCAACTCGATCAGGTAGCGTTTCTTGTCGCGCCCGCTTTCCTTTCCTCTGATCCGCGCCAGAAGCGCCCTCGTGGGGACAGCGTAGATCGCGGTGTCCATCCGCCCAAGATGCACATCGCTCTGCGGACTCAAACGCAGCGGCAGGTCCGTTGTGCTGAAAGTCGAAACGTTGTACTGATCTGGCTGCCCCGGAGCGGTCTCATGCTGCTCCCCGTTCCGCAAGCGCATCAGCAGCTCCTGCGCGGAGTCGGTGGCGACCGTGGCGGACGCAGCGGTAATAATCTTAGGCGCGGAAGGATCGCTAAGCTCCGCCATGAAGATCTGGTCCCAGTTCGAGGCGCCGGTTCCGGAGCGCACGTTCTGAACGTAGAGCACGGCGTTGTGGAAGTCCTCATAGAACACGCGTGGCTGAATCTGGTACGAAGCCTGCGACGCCGCCAGCGACTGCTCCATGTCGAGAATTGCCTGGTTGGCGCGGGGCGCAATGTAGAGCGAGTTCACCAAGCCAAGCAGTACACCTCCAACCGCCACAATCGAGGACACTCGAACAAAATAGCCGATGCCCAACCCGGAAGCGCGCATGGCCACAATTTCGCTATCAGCGGCCAGACGGCTCAGCCCCAGCAGAATGCCGACGAGCACTGACATCGGAATCGTGACCCAGAACAAGTTGGGAAGCGTCAACAGGAAGATCTGGAGCACGCTGGTAAAACTTGAGCTGTTACGCACCACCGTCTCGAGGATCTGGGGAAGGTGCGGCATGAACAGCACAAATGTAAACAGCGCGCAGCCTATGAGCGCATGAGACAGAATTTCGCCGAGAATGTAGCGTGTGAGGATGCGCACAGAAAGGCTCTAATGGGATTCTAGCGCGCCGGCGATGCCGCGAACCCCTCGGGGTGCCACCGGCGCAGGCGCAAACTGTTTGTCAACACGCTCACAGAACTGAACGCCATAGCCGCCGCGGCCAGCCAAGGGCTCAGCAGAATGTGAAATGTTGGGTACAGCAACCCTGCTGCCACCGGAATTCCAAGCAGGTTGTAGCCCACGGCCCAGCCAAGATTTTGCCGCATCACTCGCAGGGTCGCCCGCGCCAGTGCTAGCGCGGCGGGAATTCCCGCCGGCTGAGCCCTGAGCAGGAGCACGTCCCCGGCCTCCTGCGCCAGGTCGGCGCCCGTCCCCATGGCGATCCCAGCATCCGCCTGCGCCAGCGCGCCGGCGTCATTGATGCCGTCGCCCACCATGCCCACACGGAGCCCGTCTCGTTGCAATTCGCGAATTCGCGCCAGCTTCCCGGCCGGGTCAAGTCCGGCTTCCACTTCCTCGATCCCCGCCTGCTCCGCAATCGGCCCCGCTGCCGCCGCCGAGTCCCCAGTCAGCATCAGCACACGCAGTCCGCTCCGCCGCAACGCCGCCACCGCCTCCGCCGCATCCGGTCGCAGCGCATCGCGCGCATCGAAGTATCCCGCAACTGAACGGCCAAGCCCCATCCACAGCCGCGTAACGCCCGGAGCCGGAGCCGCAATGCCTCGCGGCAACGACATAAAGGACTCAGAAAAAAGCGCCTCGTTCCCGAGCAAACATTCCTGCCCCGCGACCCTGGCCATCAAGCCCCGACCCGGGAGCACTTGAACCTCTTCTGCCGCACTCCACGAGATTCCAAGCGCTCGCGCGTGATCCACAATCGCGTGTGCCAGCGGATGGTTCGAGCGTTCCTCCGCCGCCGCCGCAAGGGCCAAAAGCTCGTTCGGATCGTGCTTGCCCAACGGATGAATCGATTCCAGAACAGGTCGTCCAACCGTCAGAGTGCCCGTCTTGTCCAGCACAATCGCGTCGAGGTGCGCGAGCCGCTCCAGCGCATCGCCCCCCTTGAACAACACCCCAAGCTGCGCGCCGCGTCCCACCGCCACCGTCAGCGCGGCAGGCACTGCCAGTCCCATCGCGCATGGGCATGCGATTACCAGCACTGCCACCGTGTTTGCCAACGCCAGCGGCAATGACCGCGCCGCAATCAGCCACGCTCCAAACGTCAGAACCGCCAGCCCCAATACCACCGGCACAAAGATCGAACTCGCGCGGTCCGCGAGTCGCTCCATGGGCGCCCGCGAGCTCTGTGCCTGGTCCACCATGCGCGTAATCTGCGCCAACATCGTTTCCTCACCCAGCGAATCCGCCCGGCACACCACAGCGCCGTCGTAATTGAGTGATCCCGCCAGAACCTTGCCGCCGGCCTCGCGACCTAGCGGCGTCGATTCACCCGTAAGCATCGACTCGTCCACCGTTGTGCGCCCCTTCAGAATCGTCGCATCCACGGGAAATCTTTCGCCCGGTAGCACCAGCACGCTGTCGCCCGGCCGAATTTCATCGAGCGGAACCAGCGACTCAATCCCATCCACGATCCGCCGCGCCGTCACCGGCTTCATCCGGCTCAATGATTCCAATGCCGCCATCGCCCGCCGTTTGGCCCGGCCTTCCAGGCTCTTACCCAATAAGAGAAATCCAAGAATCAAGAGAACCGCGTCAAAGTAAACCTGCATGGTGGGGGAAGGGAACAGCGTCCCATAAGCCGAGTAGAGAAATGCCACGCTTGTGCCCAACGTCACCAGGGTATTCATGTTCGTGGTGCGGTGCAGCAGGCCTCGCCACGCATTCAGAAAAATTCCGCGCCCGGCCCACACCATCAACACGCCAGTCATGATCAGAAGCGTCCAGCGAAGCACATTCGGCGGAGCAGCGTATAGCCAAGGCAGTACGCGCATCAAAGCGTGATCTACCGAACCCATCTCCGTTCCGAGCGGCATCGCGAGAAGCATCGCCAGCGCACCGGCCGCGAGCATCATATAAGCCTTAATAGCCGGTCCGGCAGCCACCCCCTCGTCGCCTGCCGCAGCCTCACTCCCAGTCCGCGGTAGCACAGCGTCATACCCCGACTGCCGAATCGCTTCAACCAGCGCCTCCGGTTCCGTGACTGCAGGATCGAAAGTTACCCGCGCGCGATGCGCCATCAAATCGACTCGTACTTCCGAAACTCCAGGGGTCGCGCGCAGCGCACTCTCCACGTGATGTTGGCACGAAGCGCAGGTCATACCCACGACCGTCAGCGTTACCGATTCTGTGCCGGGTGTCGCCACGTCAGTTTCCTGCTGTTACAGCCGCGCCG
>JANXQR010000308.1 GCA_025353435.1 Acidobacteriota bacterium
ACAACATTTTCGGAGAGGCCGAAATGCGAGGGACTCAGGGACTAGGGGACTAAGAGACTAAGAGAGTAAGGGACTAGGGAATCTCCGGGACGGGCACGGCCGGGGGGACCTGGACGATGGAAAGGGTAGCGAGGTCTTGGACGAGGCGGACAGTTTCAAGGGAGACGGTGACGACCTGGCCGATAAGGCGGACGATGTACTCGGGATCGTCGGGGCGGTTGGGGTCGTTGACGATGCCGGAGCGGGCGTCGGTGGAGACGCGGTACTGGTCGACAATCCATTCGAGGGCGCTGCGGTTGCCGAGGCGGTATTCGTAGACCTCGGGCGGGATGCCGCTGAGGATGAGGAAGCAATCCGTTGTATTTGAGCTGGGTCTTGTCTTTGGAGAGAGCCATTTTTTCGAAGTGCCAGTCGAGTTTGCCCGTCTCAGTGCAATTAAGGGGAAACTCGGTCTGCTGTTGGTAATCTATGTGGAGCTTCATCAGCTTCGCACCGGTTTCGGTAGCTGGACGCGAACCTAAGTCTGAGTAAAGTGATTCCTCACCCACAGGTCTATGCGACGATCGGCGTCCTTCTCGGCTCCGCCCTTGAGCCACAGTATGCATTGGTCGCCCTCAATCATGGGATTGGCGTAGTGCAACTGGAGAAGCTCCTTAACCGAACTACATGCCGGAGCGACAAAACGAGGAAACTCTTTCTCGTTCGAAAGAATCAACTGGCCTGTTTCAAGCGCGGATTGGATTAGGTGGAAATCCTTGGCAAACGCAACTTTGTGGACATCGGACACCAGACAACTGCGTGCTGGAATCAAGAGCCCAGAATGTTGTTCACCTTCTTCGTCTCTGACAAGGTTCTTCTGTTCCATGGCCTGAAGCCAACGTATTGCAAAGGGGCTTGCATGATCGCGCCACTCCCGGCGAAGCTTTAAGTTGAAAACTGCAACGTGCCTCTCTTTACGAATCGCCAGAAGGCACCGGCGATTGCGATCTCCAGGGTTCCTGCCCATGGAGAGACTTGCGTCAAGCACAAGTTGCTTGCTGTTCTTTCGGCTCATTTCTTTTCCGCAAGCATCTTGCCTTCAACAGCATTTAGATAATCGTTCTCGGAACCGAGCTCCACATCGCCAAAATCCTCGGGCCAGTCGCCCACGCGTCCGGCTGAGTCCGGCTCTTTCGAGTGAACCGTTGAAAGCCCTGTCACCTTGTCCCGTTCGAACCAGTGAAGGATAACCTTGTCGTTGGTGATGCGATCCTTGGCGATCTCGGTCAGGATGCCGCGCAGCAAGAGCGAGCTATGCGTCTCGATCACAAGCCGCACGCCCCGATTGGCTGCGTCCGCAAGCACTTGCGCTATCAGCACCTGCGCTTTGGGATGCAAGTGAAGCTCCGGCTGCTCAATATAAACCAACTGACCCGGCGCGGCTTGAATCAATGCAACCAATACCGGAAGAGCGGTAGAAACAGCCAGCCCTACGTCGGCGACATTTACATAGTCGTTGTCGCCAGAATTGAGCATTCTTGGCACACGCATCTCAACTTCTGACTCGTTCAGCCTCTCCGTCGCAACACTTGAAGCCAAACCAAGGAGATTCAGCGCGGCGATAAGTTCAGTTATTGACCGGTCGTCACCAGATTGCTGCCAGGAGTCTATGAGGCTTGGTACATAGCTCTCAAACCAGCCTTCAAATGCGCCTTTAGCAGGAACGTCCGCTAGAAGCCACTTGCGAAGCTGATCACCCCGAAGGCCGGGAATGTGAATCAGCCGGCGGATCTCATTGTTCAGGACTTGAGTTTCCAGCAATTCTTCGTACGCTTGCGACTGAAAGAACTGCAGGCGTAAGTAATATTTATACCGATTCACCTGAGACACTGGATTTTTTGCGACGATGCCCACCAATTCCCATGGAAGGTCGAGCGACATCAAATATTCTGGGGAAGAATCGTGCTTGATTTTCCACGACTTAACTGTCTTCCCTGCCGTGAGCGAACCCCGAGCCTCAACAACGCCGAAAACGGCGTTTGGCTCAGCAGCGTAAGTCATCCCAGCTGTCATTTTCTCGCCAAGCTCAAAATCAACATCCAAACGCGAGTTGGACTCGGCCGTCGGGCCACTGTGCGAGAGAAACTGCTTGGTCTCTGTGTAGCGGGTGTACGAACCTGACAGGAGGAACGGTCCAGCGGGGATGACGCTGCTTTCCAGCGTCTGCTTCATCAACAGGAGCGGTTGCATGAGGCTCGATTTGCCCGAGCTATTTGCGCCGGCCAGGACCGTCAGAGGTCGAATCTCCGCGTCGGCCTTCGAAGCCAGAGACTTGAATCCAGCCACGACTATTCGCCTGATTCCCTGACCGAACTGGTTACTGTCGATGGATGGATAGATCAACATTCCAGACGTCCCTCGCTGGCTAAAATCTTAGCATCGGCAGTGCTTCAGTCCCGAGAGGCTGAATTCAGCCCGCCAGGGCGATCTTCAAGGTACCGCGAGGATGGCGTGGGTTGGCTTTTGGAAGAGGACGTAGGCGCGGGGGAGGTTGAAGGCGTCGAGGAGGGCGGCATCGACTCGGAGGGGGGATTTGCCGGCGCGGGTGATCTGGAACTCGGGGATGAGGAACCAATCGAAGGGGCGGGCGCATTTGGTGAGGAGTTCTTCAAAGGCGCGGCGAATGTTGCCTTCGTTGTCGAACCGGCCCTGGGCGAACTTATCCAGAGTTTCGTAATAGGCCTTGATGGGGGCGTGAGTCGGCTTCAGTTTGAACTGGGACATGCGGCTGAGGTGACTCTAACAGGGAATGTATCCAGAGAACGGCGGAAGTGGGTTGACTGGGGTGGTGCGGCGGGTTGGGGTTCGTGGTATCCCACCCATTTCAAGATGAGGCTGTGAAATGGATGGGGCACGGCGCTGTTGTGGTGAGTTGGGAGAAAGCAAAGGCAAGGACAAACGCGGTTAGGTTTGTGGTATCCCACCCTAAAAACGATGAGGCTGTTTTTAGGATGGGGCACCCGGCTGCTGTGGTGAGGGGAGGAAAGATAAATGCAAGAACAAAAGCAGGTCCCTCGGCTCCGCCCAATCACCCCACGGACGAAGACCTGTCCGTGGGGACCCCGTGAAAAACGCTCCGCTCGGGATGACACATCTTTGGGAAAGGAGAAAGGTCAACAGCTCACCCGCACCCGCTGCACTTTTTTCAATTCAAGTGCTCACACGTTGAATTTGAAGAAGAGGATGTCGCCGTCCTTGACTACGTATTCCTTCCCTTCAGAGCGGTAGAGGCCTTTTTCTTTGACGGCTTGTTCGCTGCCGTAGGTGAAGAGGCTTTCGCAGTGGTAGGCGTCGGCCTTGATGAAGCCGCGCTCGAAGTCGGAGTGGATGACGCCTGCGGCCTGCGGGGCTTTGGCGCCGTTGGGGATGGTCCAGGCGCGGACTTCCTGCACGCCGGCGGTGAAGTAAGTAATGAGGCCGAGAAGCCGGTATGCGGAGTGAATGA
>JANXQR010000337.1 GCA_025353435.1 Acidobacteriota bacterium
CAAAGATGATGCCAAACAGCGAGCCCAGCACCAGTGCTCGGACCGTGAGTTCGGGCGGCTGCTGACTGGCTGGTACAAAAGGCTGGAATTCGGGCATGAAGGGCCTCCACAAGCGCTTGCGCGACGAAGTTACATGTTTCCCTGAAGGGGGAGTGTAGCAGTTGCCGCGATCTTATTTCGAGCGGCCTTTCCCCGTGAGTAATACTTTCACGATCAGCCACTTGGCGAAGCCCACCCTTTGCGCGTAAGGTGAGGGGCATCCACCTGAAGCGGAGATTCGCATGACGAACCCCAGCCTTGCCCAACCAAGGCAGACCACCATCAGCAACCCCGGACCCGCGCCCTTCAAGCGCCTCTTGTCCCTCGACGTCGTCCGAGGCATCACCATCGCCTTCATGATCATGGTGAACAACAACGGCGGCCCCGGCTCGTGGCACTTCATGAATCACGCCGACTGGATCGGCCTCACGCCCACTGACCTCGTCTTTCCCACTTTTGTCTTTGTGGTCGGCCTGTCCACCGTCTTCGCATTCGAAGCGCGCCTCGCCCGCGGCGCCACCCGCGCCCAACTCGCCTGGCATGCGGTCCAGCGCGCCGCCATCCTTATTCTTCTCGGCATCGTGGTCAACAGCTTCCCGTTCTTCCACCTCGACCACATGCGCTTCTACGGCGTGCTCCAGCGCATCGGCGTCTGCTACCTCGTCGTCGGCCTCTTCTATCTCTGGGATCGCGGCGCCACCAGTAAAATCGGCCTGCTGCTCGCCTGCCTCATCGGCTACTGGATCCTAGTCCGTTGGGTCCCCGTGCCCGGTGCTGGCATGCCTGGCCGTGACATTCCTTTCCTCGACAAGGACATGAACATCGTGGCGTGGCTCGACCGACATCTAATGCCCGGCCACCTTTACGAGGAATACACCACTCACAACACCCGTGATCCTGAAGGCCTGCTCAGCGACATACCCGCCATCGGCACCGCGCTGCTCGGAATGCTCACCGGCCTCTGGCTGCGCGCGGAACGCAGCGTCAAGGCCAAGTCCATTGGGCTCCTCGCAGGCTGCATCGGCTGCCTTGCCCTCGGCTACTTCTGGTCCATCTGGTTCCCGCTCAATAAGAAGATGTGGACCAGTTCCTATGTCCTCGTCGCCGCCGGCTATTCCCTCGCACTCCTCGCACTCGCCTATTGGGCCGTAGAACTCCGCGGTTGGCGCAAAGGATGGACCTTCCCCTGGCTCGTCTTCGGCTCCAACGCCATCGCCGCCTACATGTTCAGCGAGCTCTTCCCCACCGCCCTAGGCATCCGGGTGCCCGACGGAAATCGAAGCGTGCCCATCCATCAGTTTCTGTTCACCCACATATTCGCGCACATTCCTGACCCCGGATGGGCCGCCTTTGGCTGGTCCGTATCGTTCACCGCGGTCTGTTTCATCCCCGTTTGGGTGATGTATCGCCGAAAGATCTTTCTGAAGGTGTAGGACCTCATGTTCCGAACCATGTCACGTAAGAACACACTCGCAATCGCTACCCTTGCGGCCGCCGCAGCATCCTTTTGCACTGTCGCTCAGGCGCCCTCGCAAGTCCCGGCGCGGCAGATCCCCGTTAACCCGCCGCCCATGGGCTG
>JANXQR010000345.1 GCA_025353435.1 Acidobacteriota bacterium
GGGCCAGGTCACGCTGGTGGAACTCATAGGCACCGGTGGAGGCGACTCCGGCGACGAGGGCCAGGGACAGCGCCCATGCCAACGAGTGGTTGAAAAGCGAGCGGCGTGGAACGGGAGAGAGAACCAAGGAATGACTGCGATAGGTTGCTTCGCCACGGGATTGATAAGTCGCTTCGCTCCAAGCGTGAACACTGGCGCGAAAGTCGTTCAAAACTGCCTGAAGCATCGGATCCTGCTGGGGGTCCAGTTCCCCGTTTCTCGCTTCGCCCGAATTGTTGTCGATTGGATACTGCCCGTTCATGCTCGTCCTCCCAGCTCTGCGCGCACTTTCCCAAGTGCTCGCGAGAGATGCGCCTTGACTGTTCCATCACTGAGACCGATGGCGCTCGCGATCTGTGCGATGTCCATCTCTTCCACGTAGCGGAGTAGGAAGACCGTTCTCTGCCGTCCGCTCAGCTTTTTTACCACTTCCCAAACCTTGCCGACTTTTTCCCGGGCGAGCAATTGCTTCTCGGGCGAGCTTTCGCCACTGGGGAGCCACTCACCGGCTTCGTCGGCGTCCACCGAGTTGGTGCGGGTGGTGCGCCAGAACTGGAGGCGGCGGTTGCGCCAGTGGTCTTTCTGCACGTTGATGGCGATCCGCATCAGCCAGGTGAGGGCGGTGGATTCGCCGCGAAAGCTCGCCCAGTTGCGAAACGCTTTCAGGAAGCACTCCTGGGAGAGCGTCTCGGCCAAGTCGACGTCGCGGGTGGAGGCCAGCAGGAAACGGAAGATTTGCTGGCGGTGCGCGGAGACGACGTGAGAAAACTCTTGCGCGGCAATCGGTTGCGCCGTGGCCATGGTCATTGCTTCAACTGCGGTGCCGGCTGCCATCACTCAGGTAGACGCCGGTCTGCTGAGGTAGTTTACAGCGGAGTCGGAATGCTTGGAGAATGTGTTGAATTTCAGGATTCAGCAGGGGCTGACCGAATCGGATGGCTTATTCCAACAAGGGGCAGCGGCATGGGAACCAGTTGGTAGACTGGAGGGCGTGCGCGGTCCTCCGCGCCCCAAGGGAACGATGATGCTGCTTGCTGCGCTTCGCGAAGAAGTTTTGCACGCCAACCGGGAGATTTCCCGGCGTGGTTTGGCTCCTCACACATTTGGAAATGCCAGCGGGATTGACCGCACGGGACCGGAGCCGCTGGTGGTGATCAAGCCGAGCGGGGTGGACTACGCCAAGCTGACGCCGGGTGACCTTGTGGTTACGGATCTTGACGGCCGGATTGTGGATGGAAAGCTGCGTCCGTCGAGCGATCTTGATACGCACACCCTTCTTTATCGCGAGTTTCCGCAGATTGGCGGGGTGGTGCATACGCACTCCGAGTTTGCGACGTCGTGGGCGCAGGCGAACCGGGCGATTCCCTGCCTCGGCACCACCCACGCGGACTACTTTCACGGACCGGTCCCGGTGACCGAAGCACTGACGGAGGCTGAGGTGTCAAGCGGATACGTGCGGAATACCGGGGTGGTGATTGTGAAGCGGTTCCGGCTGGACAACCTGGACCCGGTAGCGGTACCGGGGGTGCTGGTGGCTGGGCATGCACCGTTTGCCTGGGGGAAGTCGGCGGCCGAGGCGGTGGAACATGCGGACGTGCTGGAATATATTGCGCGGCTGGCGTTCCGCAGCATATTGCTAGGGGCTCCGGAAAGTGGTCTTCCAGCGCATGTGGGAGAGCATCATTATCTGCGGAAACATGGGCCGAAGGCGACGTACGGGCAGCGGTGAAAGGCCGACAATTCGATGACAATCTGTGCAAAGTGTGTCGATTGAGCAACAGATTGTGTGAATATCGAATTGCGTAGGGCGATTCATTTCTACATAGCCTGCCTACTGTTTTCTACATGGTTAAGTAGTTGACTGCTCACGGCGGATTGGAGTGGATCGTCTAACGACAAGGGATAACTCGAACAATCCCAACAGATTCCAGAAATTCATCCAGCGAGTGCTTGTGCGCTTTGCTGTGGCAAACGACGTGCATCTTGGTTGTGGTTAAAGGCCCCCATC
>JANXQR010000398.1 GCA_025353435.1 Acidobacteriota bacterium
GGATCGGCCCCGATGCGGCCGTACGTAGGCAGCCATGATCCGGAAGTTCACGATGGAATTTACGAGCCTTTCAACTGGCGCGGCTGGCAGGACTTTGGCACCGGCGCGCTGGGCGACATGGCGTGCCATACGGTCAATATGCCGTTTCGCGCCTTGGATCTCGGTTACCCGTCCGAAATCGAAGCGACGCCTTTAAGTCCGATGAACAAGGAATCCTATCCCGTCGGCTCCAAAATTCGCTTCGACTTTCCCAGACGCAATGGGCGCATTCCCCTCGAACATCCGCATCTTTTCCACCATTACCGAAAAATAGAACATGATGCGGTGACGCTTTGGTGGTACGACGGCGGCCAACCTGACGCCGCAGCCCGCGGCGGCCACGACCTCAGCAACAAGCCGCCGGTCGAACTCACCTCCGACATCATTGCGCTGAGCGGCGAAGTTCCTGAGAGCGGCTGCCTCCTCGTCGGCGACGGAGGCATGGTCTTTTCACCGGACGACTACGGAACCAGTTTCTTCGTGAAGCTCAAGGGCGATCAAAAATTCCTCCACTACACCAAGCACCCCGCGATGGCTCAATATCCAGAGCGCATTCCACGCAACCTCTATGGCAAGACTGGCGATGGCAAGGTATCCGGAGGCAGTGTTTTTGCCCATGCGCAGGAATGGCTCGTCGCCATCAAGGAAAACAAGCCGGAGATCTGCTACTCGCGTTTTGACATCACCGCGCGCCTCACGGAAATCATGCTGCTGGGCTGCGTGTCACTGCGCGCGGGCCAGAAGATCGAGTGGGACGGACCGAAGATGGTTGCGAAAAATTGTCCTCAGGCTGCGCAATTCATTCGACGGCAAGACCGCTCCGGCTGGGCTCTTTCCTGAAAGCCTGTGACTTATTCGATCCCGGGTGCCCCACCTTCAGCGCGTTTTTGCGCTTAGGGTGGGATACCCCAAACCCAAGCCTCCTAAACAACAGCCTTCCTGATGTAAACGTCCCAGTTAATGTGCGCGAGGTTGTGCGTATGCTCAAATTCTTGTGCGGTGCGGCTCTCATCCCGTTGGCGGGTGTGCTATCCGCCCAGTCTGTTCCTCACGCCAGCGGTGTAGTGCACACGCCAGCCGTCGATATCGGATATGAAACCTTTGGTACCCGCAGCAATGCGCTTCCCGTGATTGCGGTGAATGGAGGCCCGGGCCTGACCCACGCCTACATGCTGATGAATGACATGTGGCAGCAGGTCGCGGGGCAGCGGCTGGTTGTGTTTTACGACCAGCGCGGTACCGGCGCATCGCGGCATGTGCAGCCGGGCGCCTCGCAGGATATGACCGCGCAGGTAACGGATCTCGAGGCCGTTCGCGCGCAGCTGGGCTTGGAGAAGGCGGCGTTTGTCGGCGACTCCTACGGGGGTCTCCTGGTGATGGCGTACGCAGCCGCGCATCCCGAACACGTGGCCAAGATGGTGCTCTCCGACTCAGCCCCTCCGGCATGGAAGGATCTTGTGCACCTGCTGCCCCAGACGTTCCCTGATGTTGAGGAACAGACCGTGGAGGAGGGGAAGAAGCTGGGCGACGGGAGCGATGCTGCCGCGCGCGCAGAATTACGCAATCACTTCCGGATGATCTTTTACTCGCCAGAGAAGCGCGACGCCTATATGGCCCGCATGGGCGACTTGGGCTTTGAGCCTGCCGTGGGAGAGGCGGTGTCGAAAGCCACTGAGAACATAGACCTGACTGCAGCTCTCGCCGGCTTTCACTTCCCCGTGCTCGTCATCACAGGCCGCTACGATATGAACGTTGCTCCGCTGACGGCGTGGCGCATGGCGCATCAAATTCCCGGCGCAAAGCTTGTCGTCTTTGAAAAGAGCTCCCATCTTCCCTCGTATGAGGAGCCAGAGAAGTACCGCAGCGTACTGGAAGCCTTTTTCAACGAACGTTGAGTAATGGATGCAAGAACCAACCTGCCGGTTTGCCTATCCACTTGAGCATTCTCAGCAGCACCCTGCTGAGAATGCTCTTGGGTGTATTCAGATGTGGTCGTCATTTTCCCTGAAGGGTGGCCGCATCCACGCCTTAACTTCACCTTAAAACGAGCAGTTTCCCGGAGCCGGCACATCGATCCGCCGCGCAAAGCCGGCCGGGATCGTCTGCACTGCAATCGTCTCCGCCACCACCGTCCCCTCATTCCGAACAATGTGCGAGTGGCTGCCGCCTACATCCACAAACGTCATCCCCTGCGTGTACACGTGCGGCGTGCACTGCGGATCGTCCCCTTCGTAGTCGGTCACCGTTCCCGCCGTCACAATAATCAGGCTATGCCCGGGATGTGAGTGCCAGCCCGTGCTGCCTCCCGGTTGCCATGTGTTGCTTTGCACGTAAAGATCGGACGCGCCTTTGGTCTTCTCCAGCGACATCCACATCTTCCGCTCGTCTTCACCCTCGCCCGTCGTAGTCGGAAGAACCGCGTGGTTGAATACCTCAAACTCACCCAGCGTGCCCTTGGCCAGCGTCACCGCCACAAAGCCGTTGGAGGCCGTGGCTGAAACTGTTCCCGTGTAAATCGTCATCGCCGCAACAAGCGCGGCACTCAGCATCAACATCCAGGTAATCTTCCGTTTCATTTCGATCTCCTTTTCCCTCGCGTCCCTGACGCATGCCTACCTTCCAACACATCCCCCCTTTCCTCAAGCCGTATGCCGCAGTACTGGCTCGGTTGCGCCGCTTTACCGCACCATGCCATGCTTTGCCGTTCTCTTCCCGCACCGGTATAGTGGAGACTCCTTCAAGGCTGGCTTACCGCTACAGAACATCCCCTGGAGAGCGCGATGGCCGAATCCCCCTCCCCGTCCGTAAATCCTCAAGAAGACCGCCTCGACTCGTGGAAAGAAATTGCCGCCTATCTTAATCGTGACGTCACTACCGTCCAGCGTTGGGAAAAACGGGAAGGCATGCCCGTCCACCGCCACCAGCACGACAGGATCGGCTCCATCCACGCCTCCCGCGCCGAGTTGGACCTATGGGTCCGCAGCCGGCAAGTTCGAGAAGATCAGACTCAGGGCGAAGCCAACGATGCTCCACCGGAGGCTCCCACCCCAACCCCGCAGCCTGTTCCATACGCCGCTCCCGTTCGCTTCAGAGTCATCCTCTCCATCGCAGTTGCAGCGGCCGCGCTTGCCATTGCCTCAATCGTCCTGTTGCAGAAGTCCGAGTATTTCTGGCGCGATCCACTCCACGGCGCCCGCTTCCAACCCATCACCGACTTCGATGGCGTGGAGAAAGCCGCTGCCATCTCCCGCGATGGACACCTGGTGGCATTCCTTTCTGACCGTGACGGACCCACCGACGTTTGGATCACCCAGGTCGGCTCCGGTCAGTTCCACAATTTGACCAACGGCACCACCCCGGGCCTTACAAACCCATCAATCCGCAACCTCAGCTTTTCGCCTGACGCCTCTTTGGTCACTTACTGGGTTCGCAATCCCAACTCGGCCGGCGGAGGCGGCATTGCCATCTGGGCAGTGCCCACACTTGGCGGACAGCCAAGGCAATACCTCCAGGGCGGGGCTGAGATCGACTGGGCACACGACAGTCCCCGCTTCGCCTGGCACACCCCGGGCCCCGGTGATCCTCTCTTCGTGTCTGACGGCGAGCCCGGCTCTCAACCCAAACTCATCTTCACCGCGCCTCCCGCACTCCACAGCCACTTCCCACTGTGGTCGCCTGATGCGGCCTTCCTCTACTTCGTCCAGGGCACGCTCCCTGACAAGCTCGACATCTGGCGCATCCCCTCTTCCGGCGGAATCCCGGAACGCATCACCACCCAAAATGCTGCCATCACCTATCCTGTCTTTCTTAACCGGCACACCCTCCTCTATCTCGCCGGTGACCCTGACGGCTCGGGTCCTTCCCTCTACAGCATCGATACGGAACGCCGCGTTCCCCACCGCCTCACCGCCGGCCCCGATCGCTACACCTCCGCGGCCGCCAGTGCTGACGGTCGCCGGCTGGTCGTCACCCTCGCCGGGTGGAAGAAAACCCTATGGCGATTGCCGATCCCCGATTCCTCTCCGCAACCCAAAGCGGCCTCATTCCCAACATCCGCCCCCGCTTCCATCTCCCTCGCCACCAGCACCGGATCATCACCCCGCCTCGGCCCCGGTTATCTCCTTTATGTCTCCACTGCCGGCGCCGGCGAGAACATCTGGAAACTCGCCAACGGAACGAGCACCGAACTGTGGAGCGCCGACGGAGCGCAAATCAGCGGCGGCCCCACCATCTCCGCGGATGGCGGCATGATCGCATTTACCGCTCGCCTGCAGGGACGACCCCTCCTTTACGTCATGCAGGCTGACGGCACCAACCCCCACATCGTCGCCAAAACGCTCGACCTCCAGGGCGACCCATCATGGTCACCTGACGGCCGCTCTATCGTCACTGCCGCAATGGATCAAGGCACTCCCCACGTCGTGCGCGTGCCCATCGACGGCAGCCCATCCTCGCCCTTCGTCTCCGAGTACTCTATGAACCCCGCGTGGTCACCCGATGGGGGCTTCCTCGTCTACTCGGGACCGGACACCGGCACCACATTTCAGGTCAAAGCCATCAACGCCGCCGCCTCGCCCCACACTTTGCCGGAGCTCACCTTGACCCGCGGAGCCAGGCGCCTCGTCTTCCTCCGAGATCAGCCGTCCCTCGTCTTCCTGCGCGGCGACATCCAACACAAAGATCTCTGGCTCCTCGACCTCAAAACCAACTCCGAGCGCCAGCTGACCAACCTCCCGCACGACTTCGATATTCGCGACTTCGACATCTCCTCAGACGGCCGTGAAGTCGTTTTAGAACGAGTCCAGGAGCGCTCCGACCTCGTCCTCATCGACCTCCCCAAACCATAGCGCCCAGCCAAAGGGCCGGTAGTGGTTGCCGGGGCAAGAAGGAACTGTTACGAAACTCGAGTGCAGGCCCACTTCACCGCCGTCGCAACGTCCGAGTTTTCGACAATCCGCCCGGAACACAAACAAACAGTTCCTCGATAAGCATTGGGCTGTTGTCGTCAAAGTAAGAAAAATGCCCAGACGCATCGGCGGACACAAGACATTTGAGGACCTATCGGTCTTCAAGGTGTACATTGGCGATTCTCCGCTCGTTTACAAGTCGCTAAGGTGTTTTATGCCACCTTTCTTGACACACCAAGACTTCTAGGGGTAATCTTGCCCCATGCTAAGTTGTCTAGGGGTTCAAGGTGGCCAAAAACAATCGGCAGGGACACTCGATCTCCTCGTCCTCAAAACGCTGTCGCACTCCAAACAACTCCATGGCCACGGCATCGTCCTCCACATCCAAAAGGCGTCCGACGAACTCCTCCGCGTTGAGGAAGGATCGCTCTACCCCGCCCTGCATCGTAAGGACCACAACGGCTGGATCCGTTCCGAGTGGGCATTGACAGACACCAATCGAAGAGCCAAGTACTGCACACTGCCCCCCGCAGAACGAAAGCAATTGCAGGAAGCCGAAAGAAGCTTTGAACACCTGGTGAAAGGCGTCCGCACCGTGTTGCGCTACGCGTGAGGTGATCAATGTCGCTTGTTCGTCGTATTGCCAATTTGAGGACGCGTTCCAAAGTTGACCGCGAGATCGAAGAAGAGATTCATGCGCACATGCAGATGCGCGAAGAAGACAACCGCGCAGCGGGAATGTCTCCCCGAGAAGCGCGCCGCGATGCGCTGCTGCGCTTCGGCAACCCGGTAGTCACGAGAGAAAGAGTGGCCGAAGCAGACGCCGCCCTCGGACTCGAGAGCTTAGGCGCCGATGTCCACTATGCGTTTCGCCAGTTGCGTCGCTCGCCCGGCTTCGCCTGTACCGCGATCCTCATTCTCGCGTTGGGCATCGGCGCGTGCACCGCCATCTTTAGCGCAATCAAACCCATCCTGCTGGACTCCCTGCCCTATCCTCAGGCTGCGCGAATCATGATGATCTGGGAAGGAAGCGGCTCGGGTCGCCCGTCACCCGTAACCTTCGGCACCTTTCACGGACTGGCCGAGCGCAGCCATTCCTTCGCAGCCTTGGCCGTGATGAAGCCCTGGCAGCCCACCCTGATTGCCCAGGATCGTCCCGAGAAATTCGAAGGCCAGCGCGTCAGCGCCGATTACTTCCTCGCGCTCGGGATCGCCCCGCGCCTCGGACGCGACTTCAATGCCTCCGACGACCGCTTCCGCGGACCCAACACGGTGATCCTCAGCGATGCCGTATGGCGCAGGGATTTCGCCGCAGACAGCTCCATCGTCGGGCAGCCGATGCGCCTCGACGGCGAACTCTACACCGTGATCGGCGTCATGCCGCGCGCCCTCGAAAATGTCCTCGCTCCGGCCGCCGAGCTCTGGGCGCCCCTGCAATACAACCCCTCCCTGCCACCCGATGGCCGCGAGTGGGGCCATCATCTGCGCATGGTTGGCCGCCTCCAGGGCGGAGTGACCCGGGCACAAGCCGCTAGTGAATTGCAGCTCATCCTTCCAGCCCTTGCGCAGGAGCATGCCCAAGGCTACGACAGCACCGGCGGCCCTCCTCAGGGCATGATTGTGAATGAGCTCCAGAGTGACCTCACCAACGGTGTCCGCCCCGCCTTGCTCGCTGTACTCGGAGCCGTGGTTCTCGTTCTCTTGATCGTCTGCGTCAACGTCACCAATCTTCTCCTGGCCCGTGGTGCACAGCGCCAGTCTGAATTCATGCTGCGCGCCGCACTCGGTGCCAGCCGCACCCGCATCCTGCGCCAGATGCTGACCGAGAGTTGCATCCTCGCCGGCCTCGGAGCTGCCTTCGGCATGATCGTCGCCTTCGCGGGAGTCCGAGCCCTCATTGCCCTTAGCCCTCCGCAGCTGCCTCGCTTGAGCGCCATCAGCGTCAACGCCCCGGTCTTCCTCTTCGGCCTCGGCATCACCACTTTGCTCGGCGTCGTTGTCGGGCTCGCTCCCGCTTTGAAAGTCTCGCGCAAAGAGCTGCACGCCGGCCTCGGCTCGGCACGCACCAGCAGCAGCAGCCGACAGTGGACACGCAGCGTCCTGGTCATCGCCGAGGTCTCGCTGGCCGCCGTCCTGCTCGTCGGCACGGGACTCCTCTTGCGCAGCATGCAGCATCTCTTCTCCGTCGACACTGGCTTCCATGCCTCCGGTCTGCTCACCATGCAGGTCCAGCAGTCCGGTCACCCATTGGATCGCGATGCCGCCAGCCTCCGCTTCTTCACCCAGGCGCTGGAACAAGTCCGCCAGGTCCCCGGAGTCCTCTCCGCCGGCTTCACCGCTCAGTTGCCGTTGAGCGGAGATCGTGACATCTACGGTGTCGAGGTGGAAGGAAAGAACAATCCCAATGGCGATCCCGCCCTCCGCTACGCGGTCCTGCCCGGTTATGTCGAGACCATGCAGATTCCCCTCCGTCGCGGTCGCCTGTTGAACGAACACGATACCGCCGGCGCGCCCGTCGCCGTGCTTATCAGCGAATCCCTTGCAGATCGCGAATTCCCCGGAGTCGACCCCCTCGGCCGCCGGGTCCGCGTCGGGCTCGACGCCGGCCATGAAGACAAGCCTTGGGCCACCGTCGTCGGCGTGGTCGGCAACGTCAAACAAAAATCCCTCGCCATCGGCGACGAAGATGCCTTCTACATCAACACCAGCCAATGGGCATGGGTGGACACGGCCGAATCTCTCGTAGTGCGCATTCACGGCGATGCAGCAGCGCTCGCCCCCGCCATCCGCGACGCCATCTGGTCGGTCGACAAAAATCAGCCCATCACGCAGGTCACCACCATGGACAGTCTGATCGCAGCTTCCGAGGCCGATCGGCATTTTGTGCTGATACTCTTCGAAGCATTTGCCCTCGTGGGATTGCTGCTTGCCGCCACCGGCATCTACGGTGTGCTCGCCTGCAGCGTCACCGAGCGAACTCGCGAAATCGGCGTCCGCTCCGCCCTGGGAGCCTCGCGCCGAAACATCCTTCTCCTCGTGATGCGCCAGGGCATGACCTTCTCCATCATCGGATTGCTGTTAGGGCTGACTGCAGCCGTGGCCGCCAGTTCCGCCATCACCGCGCTCTTGTTCGGCATCTCGCAACTCGATCCGTTGACCTACGCTGGCGTGGCCGCTCTTCTCTTGTTGGTATCGGCAACAGCCTGCCTCATCCCCGCCCGCCGCGCCGTCTCCGTCAATCCGGTCGTTGCTCTGAGAGCTGAATAGGTAGCCGTCTGTGCGGATTGGCGGGTGGCCCGGTCTCGATGACATCTTCAGTTCACGATGGGGGTGCCCCCGGTCCCTCGCCTTTGGGGACCGGGGATTGAAGGCTCACTTTCCATGGTTGCGCCAAACCGTACCGCCCCGTCATAGGACAAACAGCAGGTGACCGGTTGAAACGGGGTGTCCCGTCCAACCCCCTAGCGCGGACGAACAAACACTCCAACCCGCCTGTGGAAAAGTCTGTGGAAAACTCTTGTCAAGGGGCAAAATTGAAAATAGTTTGTAACCCCTTTGCCATCAACGAAAGAAACTTTGCTCCAACCCATTATTAATTGATGGGATCTGTCATACTTAATACAGTAGACAAAAAGCAACGCCCGCCAACCCGGCGGGCGTTTCGTTTTGTACACGTCATCGAGGAGGAAGCCATGCCGGGAAAATTCGAGAACTCGTCTCTCAATTCACTTCTTCACTCATTCATCTTTCCACTGGTTCAACGGCTTTTCCTGTTCACTGTGCACTGCTGTTCACTGTCCACTTGTGATCCACATCACGGTGAGCAAAAATTCCCCCCTTTTCGGTGTGCAATCGAATGAAAGCAAAGCACATGATCGTTTTTATTTTGCGTGTGAAAGCGCTTTTAAGTGGCAGTCTGAGTGAGTTTAGACTGAGAATGCATAACTTGAGTCTCAGGAGCAGCGAAGGAATGGATAAGTTTCTAGTGACGGGCGGGACGCCGCTGGTGGGGACGATCAGGGTGTCGGGGGCGAAGAACTCGGCGTTGCCGTGTATGGCGGCGGCGATTCTGACCGAGGACGAGGTGGTGCTGGACAACATTCCCCACGTGCGGGATATCGACACGGAGCGGCGGCTGCTGGCGAGCATGGGCGGCGAGGTGGAGATTTTCGACGATGGGGTGCAGCGGACAACGCGGATTTGCTGCGCGGTGTTGAGCGATCCGGTGGCGAAGTACGAAATTGTGAAGACGATGCGGGCGAGTTCGCTGGTGCTGGGGCCGCTGGTGGCGCGTACGGGTCTGGCGCGGGTGGCGATGCCGGGTGGATGCGCGATTGGTGGACGGCCGATTGATCTGCACATCAAGGGCCTGGAAAAGATGGGCGCAGTGATCACCCAGGAGCATGGGTACCTGGAGGCCAGGGCGGAGAGGCTGGTTGGGGCTCATCTGGTGTTCGACAAGATTACGGTGACGGGTACCGAGGACCTGCTGATGGCGGCGGTGCTGGCGGAGGGCGAGACGCTCATGGAGAATTGCGCGCTGGAGCCGGAGGTGATTGACCTGGCGACGCTGCTGAAGGCGATGGGCGCAAAGATTGAGGGCGCGGGGACGGGAACGATCAGGGTGCAGGGCGTGACGAAGCTGCACGGGGCGCGGCACAAGATATTTCCTGATCGGATTGAGGCGGGGACGTTCCTGATCGCGGGCGCGATCACCGGTGGAGATTTGACGGTGGCGGGTTGCAATCCTCGCCACCTGGGCGCGGTAATGAGCAAGTTGGTTGAGACGGGCGCGCGGGTGGATGTGCTGCGGCCAGACGCGGTGCGGGTACAGGTGGAGGGTCCGTTGAAGGCGGCGGATATTTCAACGGAGGAGTACCCAGGCTATCCGACGGACATGCAGGCGCAGTACATGGCGCTGGCGACCCAGTCGGAGGGCGTGAGCATGGTGAAGGAAAACATCTTTGAGAACCGTTTCATGCATGTGCAGGAGATGGTGAGGATGGGCGCGAACATCAAGGTTGATGGGCGGACGGCAATGGTGCGGGGGAAGACTGGGCTGAGCGCGACGAGCGTGATGTGCTCGGACCTGAGGGCATCAGCCAGTTTGGTGCTGGCGGCGCTGGTGGCGGATGGGCAAAGCGTGCTGGACCGGGTTTATCACATGGATCGCGGGTATGAACGGATTGAAGAGAAGCTGCGCGGGGTGGGAGCGAGGATCGCGCGGGTGAGCCATGTGCCGGCGGGCGTGGCGGAAGAGGCGATGGCTTAAAGGCAGGGACTGAGGGACTAAGGGACTAAGGGACTCGGGAATAGAAAACCCCGGGGCTGCCTGGCGGCAGTTGAGAAGTGAAGGAAGAGCTTTAGCGCCAGCTGACGGCGAGGTGCCAGCGGAGATTGCGCTGGGAGGCTTTACGGAGGACGCGCTCGTATTCGCGGAGTTCTACCAGGGCGGATGCGGTTTCAGAGCCTAGGGCGGCGGGCGTGTCGTCGAGGAAGTGGATGAGGGCGCAAATGGTGACCAGGCCCGTGGCGGGGTCGAACCATTGCGGCTTGGGGAGATGGTCGGCCCACTCGGGGTTGCCGGCTCCCTGCTCGAGCAGAAGGGCCATGGAGTTCTCGTCGGCGGAGAAGAATTCGAGTAGCGGACTGACTCTGAGGCGCTCGGCGAGGCGCTCGAGGGTGTCCTCATTGCGGGCCAGCGTATGGCCGTTCACGAAGATGTCGAAGCCGGGATCTTCTCCCTCCACGACGATGTAAAGGCTGGCTGCCATTCAAATCAGTTTGGCACCGCTTGGAGGTGATGGCCAGCGAAAAGAGAAGGCTGGTCATCCCGAAAATAACGTCTGCTTTGGTAACGGGTTACACAAGAGTACTCAAATGTGACTAATCGTTCTACTCAAAGGGACCTATAATTCGAGGTTAAATAGGTGAACATCTTTCTACACATTCTCTCCCACTGGGGTGTCGGTGAATTGGAGTAAGCTGCCGGATGTAATCGCAGTGGGCCTGTTGGCGTGGGCGTTTGCCTCGGTGGCGCGCCGGAGCTATGCTCCTGTGTCGACGCACTGGATGACGGGCTGGGCGTTGATTGTGGTGCATTTCGCCGCCATGATCTTTGCGCCGGTTCCTGGCATGTTGGGGACCGGGGCGACGGCTATCGGAGTGCTCGCGCTGGTTTGGGCCGGGTTGCTGTTTACACGCGCGTCCGTGCCCTTCAAGGAGCAGATTTCTAGCCGGCTAATGCTGGTTTTACTCCTTGTGATTTACACCCTCTATGTGGGGGCGGTAATGCTTGGGGCTCCTGGCGTGGTGTTGGATGGCGCGGCCATTTTGCTGGGATTGGGCCCGCTGATTCTGACGTTGGTGATTTCGCCCGGGTTCAAGCATGTACTGCGATGGGTCACGGTTTCAATCGCGTTTCTGCTTGGCATTGTGCTGCTGGTAATTCAGAACCGGCCGGGCGGCAGCGATATGGCTTTGAATGCGACACTGTTCGCGGTGTACCTGGGCTGCAGTATTCACT
>JANXQR010000401.1 GCA_025353435.1 Acidobacteriota bacterium
CACGCCTTTCACATTGCGCATCGCGCGCGCATGGCGCTTCACAAACACGCGCTGTTCGCGTGTCAGCACTACGCTTCCAGCCGACAGCGGCCGCGGACTCGCACTCAACACTTTGAATGGCCCCAGAAGTTCTGGAATCCCGCCCAGCACAACTTCTACTTCAGCGGAAGTAAGAGGCCGCCAGTCAGGTTCCACCAGCGTGCCGTCCAATCCGTGCGCCTTCACCTCAACGCTCACCGCTGCCTCACCTCTCATCGCATTCAAAACGTGTAATGCGCTGACAGCCTTACGGTCGTCGGCGCGCCAAGGTGAATAAACGTGTCACCGTAACTCGCACCCGTATCCTTCCAGTAGCGCTTGTTGGTGATGTTGTCCGCATACAACCGCAGCGTCACGTGCCCTTGTTCGCCGCCCGGCGTGTAGCGCGCGCCAAAATTGAATATGCTGTAACCCGCTACGCTCACCGCATCATCGCGCGTGGCCTCCTTGCGCCCCGTGTAGCTCCATCCCGGCATCAATTGCAACCCCCGCGCATGCGGCATCGCAACATCTGCAAAAACTGTTATCCGCACATGCGGCACGTTGATCACCTGCTTGTGGTCGAATGCAGCCGTCCCCGTGTTGCTCCCTTCAGCTCGAATCGCCACAGCCGACGCACTCAGCCGCAGCCAATTTGCCGCCGTTCCTTCCGCATTCACTTCCGCGCCATCGTGCGTCTCGCGACCCTCCGACACAAAGCTCTGATCGCCCAAATCATCAATCGATTTCGGATAGAAGAACGGCGCTCTCATGTGAAACAGGGCCGTCGTCAGCAGCAACCGCTGCCCCGGCTGATACTTCGCGCCCACCTCCGCCTGCCGCGTGTAGAACGGCGCCAGGTAGAGCCCGCCAGCCCAGAACGGCGCCTGCGGCCCCAGTGACAACAGCACACCATAGTTCCCGTAAAACATCAGCGACGGCACGGGCGCATAAATCACCGCATATTGCGGAAGCCACACACCCCGCGTTTCGCTCACATTGAAATCGCGAAACGAAGTGTAACGCCCGCCCGCCGTCAAGCGAATATGTCCCGGCAAACTCAACCGATCCTGCACAATCGCCGATGTCTGATGATCGTAATCCGCCAGCTGCACCGGCCCGGCCGACTCCACCGGGCTCTCAATCGGCACCGTGGCGTTCGGCTGAAAAATATTCTCTGACCCAACGTAGGTAAACACCGCGCCATTCTGAACCGTCGTCGGGGCCCCCTCAGGCGCCGCACCGGGCAGTTGCACATTGCGATGCAGTACCGCGCCACCGAAAGCAAGCTCTTGCTCCACCGCGCCCGTCTTCACCGTGCCCAATGCCAGCACTTCGCCCGTCGCATCCACACGCAGTTCACCGGGGCTGCGATAGTCATAAATGTCATAGGTTCCATCAGGAGCAAAGAAGTAAGGCGCCGGGCCGCCCGGGACATTGCACGCGTCCTCGTAGTAGCACCCGTACGCGTACACCACGTTATCGTCAATCAGCGAGCGGCTGTAACTTCCCTCGGTAAATACACGCCAGCTGCCATGAATCGCATAATCCAAGCGCGCCCCGCTGTTCATGGTGTCGAACGTATTCGGCTTGCTCCAACTCTGCTCACCCAGCATCGTTGACGGATGCACCGCATTCAGATCCGGCACCACCGTCCCGCCCAGCAGTTGATAGCCGCTCACCGAACGCTCTACCTTGTGCTGATATTCCGTGTCGAGCTTCAACATCGCCTTCGAGCTCATCTTCCAGTCTGCAGCGCCCGCACCCATCGCTCGCCAACCGTTCGCATCATTAATATAGGTTGCAATACGCTCTCCGGCAAGGTTCGCGCGCGCGCCAATCTTCTTTTGCGCGCCAAACAAGTGCCCCAAATCAACCGCACCGAAGGCGCTGCCGCGATGATCCGTCGCCACATCCATCGCCTTGATCGCCGCCGGCCGCTTCGTCACAAAATCAATCAACCCACCCGCCGACGCAACACCACTCTCCACGCCCGCAATGCCCTTCAGAAACTCGACGCGCTCCTTGTTCTCAAGTGGCACATCCTGCTCGCCTGCAACCGTCATGCCGTTGATCTGCAACCCCGTCGCCAGATCAATCGGAAATCCGCGAATCTCAAAATCCCCGTAATATCCCACCGGCGCGTAGTCCTCGCCAATCGACGCGTCATTCTTCACCACGTCGCTCAACACGCGCGCGTCCTGGTCGCTCAGCAATCCGCGCGTCACTACAAAAGCAGAGACCGGCGTCTCCTTCAACGGCGCCCCATCCAACGTCCCCGCCGTTACATTTTCAGGAAGATAGTTATCCTTGGTATCCGCATGGACCTCGACGGTAGTCGTTACGCGCGGCATTGGGTTCGTCGAATGCGCTTGAGTGGGATTCGGAGCCGCCGGAGTTTGATTCTGCGCTCCGCAGATCAGCGGCGTCGCGAAAATGCCAGCAACCATCCCTGCCATCGCCAGCCCGCTGGACATGCGCAAAACCACGGAAAACCGCGCCCGCCCTGACGCAGCCTTCTGCGAATTCAATTCATATCGTCGGGAAAAAGCAACACCTGCGGACATAGATTCCTCTTGCTTCCAACTGAAACAAGAGGTGCCCGGAAGGCAATGTCGGTAAGAAGACCGCTTTGCTTCGGAAACTTCCCACGCCGGTATTATCCGGATCGGGTTCGAGGGTATTTCTCAGCCCCGTCTATCGGAGCACCCCTGTTTCAATAACAAGATTGAAACACTTCGCAGTAGTTCGGCGCAACTGACCTCTAAAAAAAGGCGGTTATCGCGCCACAGTGATTCCGTGCCCCATCTTTGCGCCTTACTTCTGGCGCAAGGGTGGGAAACCACGAAGCTCCATGTGCCGGCTTTGCACCCGTCGCAAAGGCCGGGTGCCCATTGAACATGCGTAGACTTACTTCCCCGCACCCTCGGTCAGCGTCACAATCCGATCCACGCCGGCCACCGTAAACTGCTCCACTTTCCCACTCGGCCAATGCACTTCAATCTCTTCCGCGCCAGTCGCCTGCCCCAGCCCAAAGTGCGGCCGAAAATCATTGCTCGACAAATAGCTTCCCCCGCTGATCACATCCCCGCGCTGCTTCATCCCATTCGCCGTCACATAAACCGTCGCGCCCACCGCGTCCTTCGGACTCTTCCCAGTTCCGACAAGCTTCAATTCCAGCCAGTGATTCTTGTCCGCATTCACATTCCGCAGCAGCACCGGGTGCCCGTCCATCACGCTGATCACCGCATCCAGCTTGCCGTCGTTGAACAGGTCGCCGACAGCCATGCCGCGCCCCGCAATCACCACAGCCAGGCCCGATCCCTCTACAGCCGGCACCGTCTCAAACTTCTTGCCTTCCAGATTGTGAAACAGCATCGGCCTCTGCGCCCAGCTTGTGCCCCACGCGTATTTATCCGCCTGCGGATACACATGCCCATCCGCCATCATCAGGTCTTTCCACCCGTCATTGTCATAGTCGAAAAACGCATCGCCCCAGCTCAAAAACGGCACCGACACCTCCGCAATTCCCAAGTGATAGCTGATGTCCGTCATGTTGGCGTCGCCTTCGTTGTGATACAGCGGCTTGTAGTCGTCAGAAAACGTCGTGTCGAAAACGTCCAGCATCCCGTTGTTCTCGTAATCGCCCACCGCAATGCCCATTGACGCCGTCTCGCGCCCTGCCTCATTCAGCGCAAACCCCGACGCATAGCTCACGTCCTCAAACGTCCGATTGCCCTTGTTGATGTAAAGATAATTCGGCGTCGAATCATTGCCAACAAGCAGGTCGGGCTTGCCGTCGTTATTAATGTCCGCAAACACCGCGCCCAGCCCGTAATACCCAGGCTTGTCCGCCACGCCGGCCTTCTCGCTCACATCCGTAAACGTGCCATCTCCGTTGTTGTGGAAGAGATGATCGCTCTCGCCCTTCAACCCCCGCGGCCCGCAGCTCACCTTCTCGCCGCGAAATGTGCAGAACGCATTCGGCGCATCCGCATCGCCGGCCGTCGGCATGTGTTTGCGATCGTAGTGCAGATACCCAGCTACAAAAAGATCCAGCTTCCCATCGCCGTCGAAGTCGCCCCACGTCGCGCCCGTGTGCCACCCCGCCGCGTCATCCAGCGCCACACCAGCCTTGTCCGCCACATCCGTAAATGTGCCGTCGTGATTGTTGTGATAGAGCCGGTTCTTGCCCAGTTCGATACAAAAATATCCGGCCAACCATCGATGTCGTAGTCCGCAATCGCCACGCCAAATCCCCAGCGGTCGTTGGTCACGCCAGCCTTCGCCGCCACATCCGTAAATGTCCCATCGTGATTGTTGTGAAACAGCGCCGCATGCGGAGGCGTCTCTTTGCCGTCAAGCGCATTGAATGTCGATCCATTCACCAGGTAAATATCGAGCCAGCCATCGTTGTCGAAATCGATCAGGCCCACGCCCGATCCCTTCGTCTCCACGATGTAATCTTTTGCTGGCCCGCCCATTTTGTGCGTCCACTTCGCCAGCCCCGACTTCTCGCTCGCGTCCTCAAACACCACCGGCCCGCTCTTCACAAATCCACCCGCGGTAATCGGCCGATGCTGCTCATCCACTTGCACGGGATGAAGCGACGTGACCTCATGCCCGCTCTTCGCAGGCGAGGTCGCTCCAGGGCTTGCAGCCTGTGCTGAAACAAAAACGGGAAGGCACGCAATCAGCGCGCAGGCGGTGGCTTTGCGAAGGTCCATGAGCATGAAGGCCAGTATAAGGGGCAAGGTGGACAGAAGTATCCTCCGAAAGAACGATGCTCGAACCCCTCAGTCCCTCAGTCCCTCAGTCCCGGGGATTATCTAATTCCCCGTCGCACCACTCGGCGCCGCCGGCTGCGCGTTCTGTACAATCCACCCATCGCTGCTCTTCGTCAGGTTTGCCGAGCCAGTCTGCGGGGCAGCATCGTTCAGCTTCGGAAAAGCCGTCTTCATCTCCGCCGAGCTCGCCCACGCCGGCAGGCTGTTCGTCTCATAGTGATAGGTCACCGCGTACTGCGTCGCGTCATCGGTTGCCGGGGTGTAGCCATCAATCGACGTTACCTCGGCGTGCCCGTAGCAAAAGTTTCCATAACCCGGCTGGCTCGCATCCGCCGTCCACTTCGCACGCCCCTGGTCTGACAAATCGTAGTTATTTACTTGCTTCGATCCCACCAGGAAGCGCTTCTTTTCCGCCGACGACCGTGTCAACATCCCCGCATCCGTCAGTGCATCGAACTCCTTCGTCTGCTCATCCTTCGACGTGTCCGCCTGCACCGGAAACTTGATCGGCACGGCCCATAGGCAGGACTGCTTTGCACTTAAATAGTTGTTGATCGCCGACTTGAACGCACCCTTGTCGACCTCATTCTTTTTGCAGCCGCTGCCCACGGCCACCACTCCACCAAGAATCAAAAAGAAAATCGCCCGCTTGTCCATGCGCACGTTCACCTCGTGAGAGTTGGATGCACACAGCGATTCCCACGGACGTGCGAACCCGCATTTTCCGCCCTGATTGAATCGATCTCTCTGGGACTCAGTTCGCCAATCGACTCGTCATCGCCGGCGCAATGCAGCTCTTCGCAACCAGCACAAACTCGTTCGCCGCGCCCTGGTCGGCCAGCTCACTCATGCGCGCTCCCTCAAGAACCTCCAGCATGGCCTGCTGCGCCTTTGCCCACACAGGATGCGCCGAGCACCTCGCGCTGCGCTTGCACGGGCTTTCGTCTGCAAGGCAAACGTTCAACACAATCGGCCCGTCAACCGCCTCAACCACCGCGCGGATCGAAGCCTCCCGGCCCATCTGCGAAATCTCAAACCCACCGCCCAGTCCGCGCCGCGAGTTCACCAGCCCCGCATGCGCCAGGGCCTGCAGCACCTTCGAGAGAAAGCTCCCCGGGGCGGCCGTAGCCCTCGTCAATTCCGGCAGCGAAATACGGCTCCCTTCCTCTGACCCCGCCAGCGCCACCATCACCCGCACTCCGTAATCCGCAGCCCGAGTCAACTGCATCGACGAATTCACTCTCTTTGATATCTCCACCAGCAACTCCTCCAGGGCGCCCTACCGCCATTCCGCTTCGATCACAGATCTGGACCAATTTGATCGTGAGTCTAGCCGACCCCCTCGCAACTGTTCGTGTTCACCATCACAGACCCATGGTCGCGACGCTCGTTACCCTTGAGCACCAAGCCAATCTGGAGAGGAATCCTCCAAAAATGCCGCGTTAAGTCGAAGGATCTGCCGGGTGCCCCTGGTCTGGACTCTCAGACCAGGGATACCGCGGACTCTGTTTCGTCCCTATTCCCTATTTCCCTCCGCCACCTGTGCCAAATCTTTCCGACAATCCCAATCCAATTCCGTTACACTTCCTGCACCACAAACACCAGAGGTAACCCGGCCCAATGCGTAACTCTTTGCGCCTCGCCTGCACCCTCGCCATCGCCCTTGCCGTGTCCCCACTCCTGCGTGCCCAGTTCCAGGAACCGACCACGGACGAACTGCGCATGACCTCCGATCCCAAAGCCCCCGGCACAGCAGCCGTTTACCTCAACATCGAAGAAAGAACCGAAGACGCGGTTCACTACCACTCCTTTTACGCGCGCATCAAGGTCCTCACCGAGAAGGGTAAGGAACTCGCCACCGTTCGTGTCCCCTACGAGCGCGGTGAAGTTCAGGTCGCAGCGGTGCAGGGCCGAACCATTCATCCCGATGGCTCCATCGTTCGCCTCCAGGGCAAGCCTTCTGACCTGCTCCAGTTCAAGGGCGGCGGCCATCAGTTCAACGACGCCACCTTTACTCTCCCTGCCGTCACCATCGGCAGCATCCTCGAGTACTACTACCAGATCCGATACAGCGAAGATAAAGTTTCCTCGCCGGTGTGGACCATCCAGCAGGGGTATTTCGTCCACAAGGCTCACTACTTCTTCAACCCCGTCTTCAACATCGGGCGGGACGTGGTCGACGAACACGGCCAGATCGCCGACGGCCTCATGTACGCAACCCGCCTGCCCTATGGCGGCAGCGTCGTCCAGGACACCAAGCACCGCTACACCCTCGATGTAACGGACGTCCCACCGCGTCCCACGGGCGATTACCTTCCACCCGTGAACAACGTGCTGGAGAGCGTGATCTTCTTCTACACCAACGCCAACTCCGGGCCGGAATTCTGGGACCGGGAGGGGAAGTTCTGGGCGCGGAACGTTGAGCGCTTCGCCGCCCCTTCAGGACCTGTTAAAAAGGCGGCCGCCGATCTCGTCTCTTCCGGAGATACAGACGAAGCCAAGGCGCGCAAGATCTACGCCAGCGTGATGAAACTCGACAACCTCGATTTCACTAATGGGCCCGATGCCGCAAAGTTCAAGGGCAACAAGGACGCGGCTTCCGTCCTCAAGCTGCAGCGCGGCACTTCCGATGACATGGCCCTGCTTTACGTTGCGCTGGCGCGCGCCGCCGGGTTGCGTGCCTGGCCCATGCAGGTGGTCAACCGCAATCGCGCTGCCTACGAACCCACCAACCTGTCCATGAATCAATTCGACGACTACATCGTGGTGCTTCAGCTCGCCGGAAAAGACATTTACCTCGATCCCGGCGAGAAAATGTGCCCCTTTGGCGTAATGCATTGGAAGCACGAACTCACCAAGGGCTTTCGCCTGAGCGACAAAGGCGTATCCCTGGAAGTGACGCCGGCAGGCCCTCCCAAGGCTGCCGCAGTCAAGCGCTTTGCCGAGGTCACAATTGACGACAAAGGAGCCGTAACTGGAACCGGGCGCATTGTTCTGGGCGGACAGGAAGCACTCCATTGGCGCCAACTCGCCCTGCTTGAGGAGAAGGACGCGCTCGCCCAGGAATTCAATGACTATCTAGCTCAGAGCCTGCCCGACGGAGTGACCGGATCTCTCGATGGATTTGACGACCTCGCCGCCTACGATTCCGACTTCACCGGGCGCATTCGCATCTCAGGATCGCTCGGCTCCACAACCGCCAAGCGGCTCATCCTCCCCGCATTTCTCTTCGAAGCACGAGGGAAACATCCGTTTGTTGAGGACGAGAAGCGCGAAGTGCCCGTGGATCTTCATTACGCCACCATGGAGGAGGACGAAGTCGTCTATCACCTCTCGCCCGCCGCAAAGTTGAATTCGCTCCCGCGCGATGAAGACTACGATTGGGCGGGCCGTATCGGCTTTGCCACCCGGTTTAAGCAGGCCGATAACGGAATCACCGTGAAATGGACCTTCATCCGCACCGCCGCCGTCATCGATCCTTCCCTCTACTCCAACCTGCGCTTTTCCTATAAACGCATCTCGAATGCCGATCAGCAGCAACTCGTCTTCGATCGCACCGACCAAGCCACACAATGACGCAATGACCGGCACGCGCTCTTGTATTCAAGGTGGAATCCTGAGCAAAGTCGAAGGATCTGTAGTGGTTTTGTTGTTGCTTTTCCTCGCCCCACCGCGAATCCCGGGTGCCCCAGAGCCTGTCCTGAGCGCAGTCGAAGGATCTGGATTTTCAGACCTGGGATACTCAAACCTCTCCCAGCTCTTGCGCTTTCTCAGGCTCCCCATCGCCAATTACAGCCACGCCCTCAGCCGGCATTTCCTGATCACTGATCACTGACGACTGATCACTCTTCTTCTCATCTATCCACAAACACACAATCCACCACAACAGCACCGCAATGTAAACGGCGTTGTTGGTATTGAACAGCCGATCCCGCAGCCCCAGAATATGCACGTATTCCTCACGCGAATGAGCCACCGCGGTCTTGGCAATCCGCTCCCAAATCACCTGCATCCCCAGCTGGCAGAACGACGCCGTCATCAGGCCAATGGCAACCTGCTGCACCTTGCTCTTGAAGCCCGCGCCAGTCCGCCGCCCCAGCAGTACGATCAGCAGGCCCACAACGATATTTTCGATGTCCGCCAGCAGCATGCCTTTCTGCGCCAGCAACTGCCCCAGCTGCAAAGGAGGACTTGCGGCGAACGTCTTCCACGGCGGCCAGGCCCCCCAGAATGTCAGAACCGCGGCGCCAACCGCGATCGCTCCCAATGCGCCGAGGAGCCACCTGGTGCGCCCAACCCGTTTGAATGCGTGCCGGGCCAGCTCCAGCACCACCATCAGGCTCAGAAACGCACCCACGCCCGCCATGATGATGAAGATGGTCGCCATGGTCATCTGCGGCAAACGCCCGAACAGCATCTTGCTGGTCAGCAGGCGCAGCGCCACCAGGCAGATACTTGCCGTGAACCACGGAAACTTGCGCACGCGGTCGCGGCCCATCAGCACTACAAGCAGCACCAGGTGCGCCGCAAACGTCAGCGTCCACAGCACATCCAAAGCAGTAAAAGGAAAGTGAAAGTGCATTCCCGCCTATCCGTGCCGCGGCATCACAGCCCCACGGCCAGCCTTCAGTCTAAACGGCTCGGCCCGTCTCAATTCCCACCAGGCACGCTCACCAGCGACAGCACCGTTACGCCCTTCAATATCGTCCCCTTGCTCAATTCCCTTGCAACGCGGACCAGCCGCTCATCCGCCGTAATCAATGGAATGTCCTGCATCTCAGCAAGGGCCAGGTACACACAATCGTAGGCCGGGTGATCGAGCGCCAGCGCCAGTTCCAGCACGCGGCTCAGTTCAGGCTCCCGCGGCGCACGTTCGACACCGAATCGAGTGAGAAGCTTCCCTGCAATCCCAGCCTCACCGACTGACAATTCGCCCCGCTTCACCTTTTTCCATAGGATGTTGGCGCATTCGGCCTCCCACAGCGCGGGCGCGAACAGCCTTCTACCCAGCAGCGCCAGCGCTTCCGTCGTCCCCTTCTCGGCAACCACCCACTTGATCGCAACGCTGGCGTCAACAATCGCCGCAGTCAACGGTCGTTCCGGCCTTCCTGCTGAAGCGTCTCCGCCGGCGTATGGCTCCGACCCGCAGTAAGGGCGCGCAGTTCTGCCGCCAGTTCCAGCACACTGTTCATCTGCAGCTCAGGCCTACCCGCCGAATGTTCCCTGAGAAGGCGCTTCACCAGCCCCGAAACCGAGGTGTTCTCCTCGGCCGCCCGGATGCGCGCGGCCCTGTATGTCTCATCGTCGACAGTAAGCGTAATATTCTTCACATTTCCACAGTATCACATTTACACAGCCAACCCTGGGAGGGGGATTTACCCCGGCATAAGCTGAGCAGATTCAGCGCGGGCAGCAGCCCCTGAGGCATGCTTTGGAGCTTATCGCTCAAGTTCAAGACTTTTTCAGCAAGCTCTTTAGTCCGCCAATCCTGAGTCTGGCTTACCGTCCCGCCAAGGCAGGCTCTCGTATGGAATCCGGCGCGACGCAAAGACTGTTCTTGCTCCTCTCGCGGTGAGCATAAAGTGACACCGCGCCGTCGGGGGATCTGTACACGACGCTGAACTGGGAAATGGCATTCAAAATCTGCTGGCTCTGCCCTTCTGATGCCGTTTTGAGGTCACCCCAAAGCAAAATATAGTCAATCTGCATCCCCGACCCCTTCTCGAAACCATCCACGTCGATCGTCTCCACGATGGTTTTCTCCTGCCGGGGTGACCAATGGAAAATATTCGCCTGTGGCTCGACGTTCGGACCAAAGTGCACGGGATACGCGTCAAGCCGGGCCAGGAAGTTGAATAAAACTACCCGGTCGCCGGTCAACTCCAGCCGGCTTGCCGACTGAAAGTAAGGTTCGTACGCCAGCCAGACCTGGTTCCCGGCCGCCTCGACCGGGCGGAGTTTCAGCACGATTGGAAGGACTGTGCAGTGCCTGCCAACCATGTGGTCGACTTC
>JANXQR010000427.1 GCA_025353435.1 Acidobacteriota bacterium
TAATCGGTCGGGCGCACTGCCATCGGTCCTGAATCGGTGGACAGAGAAATGCTTGCGTACCGGTACGCGCGAGCCATGGAGTGATAGTTCGTTCGCTCCCCCGCCTTGATGTCGCCATATTCCTGTCCATTGACCACAACACTTGTGAAGTCAACGGAGGAGCGATTCTCGACTCGAATGTGAGGCTGAGAGCTCGTCGGCACCGTCTGCCCGGGTTCAGGACCGTCATCCAGCAGGTTCGGGCTGGGAACGCACTGAGTGCTCCCGACGCAGAATTGCACAAACCAGCGGTGCACGGGATTTGCGAAGTCCTTGGGAGCATTAAATGCGAAATGAACGCGGTCGCCTATGTTCCAGGAGCCGGCGAGATCAGAAAAGTTCTTTCGCGGCAATTCGGTCCTGCCTTCGGGACTTACCGCGCTGCCATAGACCCTGACCACCGTGACGGGTTCAATCAGCGCCGCAGTGCCTGGCAGGCCTTTCGGGACGGAGGGAACCGTGAACTCTACATCAAAGTGATAATGGTCTCCGCCATCGCTTCTGGCGACCGAAATGTTCAACTCCTTGGACCAGGCGGTGACCTCACGCGGTTGATAACGGTAGGCGGGCTGCGAAGAATGATCAGACAGGTCGCTGAGGGCCGGCTTTTGCTGGGGCGCCGGTTTTTCAGCCGGGCTTAGGCCCTGAGCCAGCGGTCCGGCCCAGGTGAAGAGAATCATGGTTGCCGAAAGAAATGGTCTTCGCACGATCATTCTCCAGGTTGATGTCAAACAACGCCTCCGAACACATGACGAGTTCGACTAACCAGATTGTGGCTTCTCGTCAACCGAGAGCTGATGCACTGGGCACGAGTATATTCAGGAGCAGTATAAGCCTGATCTTCAAAAGAGTCTGTTATTCAAAGGAACGGATTGACGATAGTAATTCCGTCGATGTTTCTGCCATTTTGCATATCTTCCGAAAGCACCACGCGGCATCCTGCTCGCTTTGCCATGTGAACCACCAACGCATCCCAGAAGGACAGTCCGTGCAGGCGGTGCAGATCAATCGCCGCGAGGATATCCGCCAAACCCGGTTCAGCCACATCCAGAGCCGAAAGCAAGTCGATCTTCCGGCGGGCAATTGCCGGGTCAAGTTTCATCTTGTGCGTAACGTTGACGAAGTATTCCTGCAGAACCTGTAGCGAGACGACTCCTGTCCCTTTGCGCCGGTGTTCTTCGTAGAGCGCTATGGCCTTCTGTTGCTTGACGGGATCGCTTGCGTCTTCCGCGTAGACAAGGATGTTCGTATCGAAGAATGTTCGCGGCAAGCCTATCTCCGTTCGTAGAGCTCGTCGCGATTGAACTTCAATCCGTTCGAGTTCCCCTGGCCCGAGAGGCGCTTGAATTCTTCAATGTCCAGCTCCACATCGTCGTCGCCGGCGAGCATTGCGAGGTGCTCACGAACCTCCTGATTGATGCTCTTTCCCGTGGCGCGAAGCTTTTCGCGGGCGCGCTCAACGATCTGCTCGTCGATAGAGAGAGTAATATTCATTGACACAGTATATGTGCACACATAACCCGTGTCAAATCTATGTCGCCGCCAGGGGCGCCGGCCGTTACGATTTTTTACCTGGAGCGGGCCGATGCCTGAGAATGGTTGTGCTCAAAAAATGACCTGGAGGACGAAGAATGCGCAGTGGATGGGCAATCCTGCTGATGGCGGCGATGGGGGCGGGCGCATCTGCGCAAAATGCTTCCTTGAAGAGCATTGATACCAGCGACCTGGACCGCAAGGCGGCTCCCTGCAACGACTTTTTCGAGTTCTCGAACGGCACCTGGCGCGCTCTGAACCCTATCCCTGCGTCGATGGACCGCTGGAGCCGGCGCTGGCAGGCGGGAGAAATGAACAAGGACCAGCTGCGCAAGATTCTCGACGAAGTTTCCGCCGCCGATCATCCGGCCGGAAGCCCAGCCCAGTTGACGGGCGATTTTTACGCTGCCTGCACGAACGAAAAAGCAGTGAATGAGGCAGGAATCACGCCGCTCAAGCCCTACCTCACCGGCATCGACGCGATCGAGGACGCCGCAGGGTTGCAGAAGGAAATTCGCGAGCTGCACTCCGCGGGAGTCCAGGTGCCGTTCTCGTTTAACAGCTCCCAAAACCAGCACGATCCAGGCAACGTGATTGCCGAGGTGGGAGCTGCGGGACTGGGACTGCCCGATCGCGATTACTATCTGAAGCCGGAGAAGCGCTTTGCCGATGCGCGCGCGGCTTACCTGGTGTATGCCGCCGAAATCTTCAAGCTTTCAGGCGCCAGCGATGCCGAAGCGAAAGCTGCGGCGCAGTCCATCATGGAATTCGAAACGGGTCTGGCCAAGGCATCGCTCGACAATGTGGCCCTACGCGATCCGCACGCCACCGATCATATTGTGGACTATGCAGCGCTGCAAAAGATGACGCCGCACTTTGATTGGACGGCCTATTTGAGCGTTGCCGGCGTGGCTCCGGGAGCGGTGAATGTGGACCAGCCCGTGTTCATGGCGGAGGTCGAACGGCAGCTGGTGTCCACTCAGTTGACGAAGTGGAAGACTTATCTGCGATGGCAGGTTCTGAACAACGCGGCCGACGCGCTGTCGCAGCCGTTTGTGGATGCTCGGTTCGGCTTTTATCAAAAGCAACTTGCCGGCGTGGGTGAGTTGAAGCCGCGCGGGACGCGTTGCGCTGAGCTTGCTGACGGATTGCTGGGTGAGGCATTGGGGCAGGAGTATGTGAAGCGCTACTTTCCGCCGGAGGCCAAGGAGCGGGCCAAGGCGATGGTCACCAACATCCTCTCCGCCATGCACGAGACCATTGACGGGTTGGATTGGATGACGCCCGAGACGAAGAAGAAGGCGATCGAAAAGCTCTCCACGTTTCAGGTCAAGATTGGCTATCCCGACAAGTGGAAGGACTATTCGTCAGTGAAGATTGTGCGCGGCGATCACTTTGGCAATACGGTCGCGGCAACACGCTTTCTGATTACGGACGATCGCGCGAAGATCAACAAGCCCGTTGACCGAACGATTTGGGGAATGACGCCGCCGACCTCGAATGCGTATTACAACCCGCTGATGAACGAGATCGTGTTTCCCGCCGGCATTCTGCAGCCGCCGGCGTTCAATCTGAATTACACCGACGCGGTGAACTACGGGGCCATCGGCGTGGTGATCGGGCATGAGATTTCGCACGGCTTCGACGATCAGGGCGCGCAGTTTGACTCGACCGGCATGCTGAAAAACTGGTGGACGCCCGACGATCTCACGAAGTTCCAGGCCAAGACTGCCTGCGTGGTGAAGCAGTTCGACGGCTTCCGAATTGACGGCCCGGACGACATACACATCAACGGCAAGCTGGTTCTTGGCGAATCGATTGGCGATCTCGCGGGTCTGAAGATTGCTTATCGCGCATTCAAGAAAACGCCGCAGGGACAGTCGATGGAGAAGGTTGACGGCTTCACGCCGGATCAGCAGTTCTTCATTGCGTGGGGCCAGTTCCGCGGTGATGAGACGCGGCTGGAGACGCAGAAGCTGATGGTGCAAGGCGATCCGCACCCGGTGGCGAAGTACAGGGTGCTGGGACCGATGTCGAACTTCCCGCCGTTTGCCGAAGCCTTTTCGTGCAAGGCGGGATCGGCAATGACGCGACCGGATTCAGAGCGCTGCGTGGTTTGGTAGGGGCGGTCGGACTAACAGGTTGATTCGAGAGGGGCACGTTGTTTTCGTGCCCCCTTTTTAATTCGTCCAAGCTCGGGGCAGCCTCGGTGCCGTATGATGGTCGGCGGTTTTGGAGCTTTGATGCTCGATGCTGAATATCACTTTTGGCGACCGAGGAGATTGGGATGAATCCACTGGAGCTGAGCAGGTCAGGATCGGCTGTTGACGGAATATCGCGGCGCGAAGTTTTGCGTCTTGCATCCGCGGCCGCGGTGGTTGGCAGCGTGAGCCGCAACTCCTTCGCGCAGGCTGCAACAGCCGGCTCGGCCGCTTCCGACAAGGCCAAGGCGTTTCCTGAAAAATTTTTGCGGGGATGCGCCACGGCGGCCCACCAGGTTGAGGGCAACAACACCAACAGCGATTACTGGACGATGGAGCACCTGCCCGGAAGCATGTTCAAAGAGCCCTCGGGCGATGCCTGCGATCACTACCATTTGTATCCGCAGGACATCAGCATGCTCGCCGACCTTGGGTTCAACACCTATCGATTTTCGATTGAGTGGGCACGCATTGAACCGGAAGAAGGGTTCTTCTCGAACGCGGAGCTGGACCACTACAAGCGCATGCTGGCGACATGCCATGAGCACAACCTCAACACCATGCTTACTTACTACCACTTCTCATTGCCGCGCTGGTTTGCCGTGAAAGGCGGATGGCAGCAGGAGAAGGCGGCCGACCTTTACGCGCGCTATTGCGAAAAGGTCACGAAGCATATGGGGGACATGGTCGGCTATGCGTCCACGATGAACGAGCCGGACGTGCCGCAGCTTCTGGATTGGTTAGACCTGCCAGGCTTGCCGGCGGGAATGTCGCTGACGCAGGCGATGCAGGCGGGTGCGGCCAACGTGCGCAAACAGCTCAATGCGCCGGATTTTGGCGATTTCTTTTTCGGCGATCCCATGAAGACGCGCGATGGTTTGTTGGCCGCACACGCCAAGGCCAGGGAAGCCATGAAGTCGGTTCGTCCCGACATGCCTGTCGGGTTCAATTTGGCCATGAGCGACGACCAGGCCGCGCCGGAGGACCGCCACCTTGAAGAAAAGCGGCATGCCGTGTACGCGCCCTGGCTCGACGCAGCCAAGAAGTGCGACTACCTTGGAGTGCAGACTTATTCTCGCTCAGTCGTCGGCAAGAAGGACCTTCAGCCTGCCAAGGGCGTGGAGCTCACAATGACCGGGATGGAGTTTTATCCGGAGTGCGTGGAGCACGTGGTGCGGTATGCGGCCAAGGAAACCGGGGTGCCGATCTTTGTGACGGAAAACGGTATTGCCACCGAGGATGACACGCGGCGCGTCGAGTACTATCAGCGCGCAGTGGCTGGACTCAAGCGCGCCATCGACGACGGCGTTGATGTGCGCGGATACGTTGCCTGGTCGCTGATGGATAACTTTGAGTGGCAGTCGGGTTTCAAGCCAAAATTCGGACTGGTGGCCGTGGACTTGAAGACGCAGAAGCGGACCATCAAACCGAGTGCGGCCATCCTGGGTAACATCGCGCGGCGTAACTCGCTGTAAGCTGTTGGCTCAAAAACACTCGATCACGTCGCAGGCGTTCATCAGCGGCACCTGCAGGTTCGAATCGTGTTCCGGGTCGGAGTAGATGCTGATGGTCGCTGGCTTGTAGTCGTCCGGCTTTGCCGTCATGATGTTCGGAACGAATGTCTGCGGATTGCGATCGTAGAGCGGGAACCACGTGCTTTGGATCTCCACCAACACGCGATGGCCGGCCTTGAACACGTGATCCACATCGTGGAGGCTGAACTTGTATTCGCGCACCGCGCCGGCGCGTAGTGCACGCGGCTTGTCGAAGCCGTCAAGGTAGCGGCCGCGGAAGATCTCCTCGTTCGTCATTAACTGATAGCCGCGCATGGTGGGATCGGATTCGGTTTCCGGATATTGGTCGATCAGCTTCACCACGATGTCGGTGTCGGTTCCGCTTGTTGAGGCGAACACGTCAGCCAATAACTCGCCGGTAACCACCATGTCCTTCTGCAGGGGCGGCAGCTTCCACACAGCCAGGTCTTTGCGGCCGGTGACAAAACTCTGGTCTTCACTCAGCCAGTTGTACCAGGTTGAACCTTCACCGTATGTCGGCTGGATGGGCCGATGCCGATACGGCACTGGGTTCGCCGGAT
>JANXQR010000473.1 GCA_025353435.1 Acidobacteriota bacterium
ATCTCTCCCTGCGACAACTCGTGCGGCACCCATTTGGTGAGTTCGAAGACTTGTCCGACGTCAATCCTGGCATTTGAAGGCGAAACGACCTTTGCCCTGGCGTGCGTAATACCCTCAAGACTCTCGACCCGCAGCGTGGTCAACTTGCCCGTTTCACTTCCGGCCAGCGCAGCGAACTCATTTCCAACCCGGATGCCCGAGAGCAGTCCCGCATCGAGCAGCACCAAACCCTCTTTGTCGATTCCAATCACGGCTGCCCGAGTCTTGGCGAGATCCGACTTCTTGCCCCCGAACAGCGGCTGACTCAGGCGGTTCTTTGATGTATCGATCTCGGGCGTCTGATCGTTTATACCTTCGCCTTCCATGGTCGCCCGCACCTGCCGGTAAACCACCGAAGCCGGCACATCGGCGGGCAGCCGCTGGAGAGCCTTGATCAAGGCAACGGTGAACGCCCCGTGAGGAACGGCCGTACTCGGTGTATCGCCGAATTCCCGCTCCTTTGCCGTCTGATCCTGTTGCGCCGCGGAAAAGATCAGTGCCGGGTTAACGCTGCGCTGTGACGGAGCAATTTTGGGTGTTTTGTCATCCAGCAGCTCCGGGCCTTCTTTGATATCTCGAGGATCGTATCCCAGCGAGCGCTCGGTAAACGGCTGCTCCATTTCCACACCGCGGGTGAAAGCGCCGCTGTGGCAACTATCGAGAAGCACCGTAAGCTTGACACCTTTATCCAAGGCGGCATGGAAGATGCGGGTCATTTCCCGATCGCGCACGTCGAAGCCCCCGGTCCATGCGTCCGAAGGCACCAGCGTGCTGTCGGCGTGGCTGGGCCGTCCGTTCACCATCATTGCCAGCTTGGTGCCAAGACTGTTGACCCGCAGTGACCCGTGTCCTGCGTAGTAAAAGACAACGGTATCGCCAGGATGCGGCACGTCGACCAGGTACTTTTGCATCGCGGCCAGCAATCCGTCATGCGTTGTCTGCGCTGCCGACAGGGTGACATAGGGCAGCGATGTCGAAGGCAACTCGGGATCGGTTAATACGGCTATGTTCTTCGCCTCGAAGCCAAACTTGGGGCTGCCGAGAAGGTCACGCATCGCGGCTACGTCGTTAAGGGAGCCGTCCAGGTTGCCGAACTGCGGAAGATCGCAACGGCCGCCCTGGCACCCGGTCGGATGCTGCGCTTGCGTTCCCGCTGGCTGATAGAGGTTGATGCCTACAAGCAACGCTCTCCGGGCGCCGGAATCGGCCGTCTGCGACTCCAAAACCGGCACCCAGGCGAGGACCGTGATGGCAACTGCAAGAATCGCCGCCCATATCTTCAGGTGGCAACGTCCCTGTGATGGCGACGAGCACCGATTCTTGCGGGATGCGCGATGCTCAAGCCGTTGCGCTAGTTCCAGTTGCGAGTTTCGGTCCGCCATGAATCGACTCCCCACTGTCCGTCTGCTTCAGTTCCTTGCCCCACATCGCCTAAATCTATGCGAAATTAGCCCCTTTTGTTTGTTCAATATCAAACTCGCCAGCCCTCTCTCATGAGCCAGTGGGGACTGGGCTAGGGTCTGAGATTCGGGCGACCGCCGAACCAGTTACCATCCCAGAGCTCCCCTCGCATCGATTGCCGCAGGCCGCTCCTGTGCAAACTTGACACCATTCCGCGAAAGTTTTATTAGTATGAATGACTCACATATTGAAAGAGACTCGGATACTATGAAGAAGTTGCAGAAAATTTTTGGACTGCCGGACCGGTTCCCGCGATGCCGGAAACAGCAGCTCAGAATCCCTCTTTTGACAATCGGGGTCGCTTTGACGACGATGTTGCCATGTATGAATTGAGGTTTCGGCTATCTGCTGTCCCGGCGCGCCTGGACATCGATCAAAGTTTAGTTCTTCCAAGCCTATGATTCCGTTAGGGTTCGAAATGCCATTCCGTAAGCTCTTCGTCGCTGTCATCGTTTTGCTCGGGGCAATGCTGGCTTGCGCTCAAGCGCCGGCTCCTGCCCAACTCATGCCGGTTACGATCCAGGGGATGGTGAACGGGCCAGCGGGACGGCCACTCAGCGGCGTTCTAGTCGCGATCCTGCCTCCTGATTTCAGCGAAGGGGACGAAGTCTTCGCCGACACCGTCACGGACGTCGACGGCAAGTTCGCACTGTTTGCTATTCCCCTTGCCCCTGGCAGCTACGTTGTCCACGCCTCAGGCGTTGGATTCGGTAGCGACGAGAAATCTTTCGCGGTCAAAGCTGAGCCGGTCAATCTCTCATTGGAGTTTAACCTGAAGCCCGAGGCCAAACCCCGGGGCCCAATCAACGCGTTCACCGTGGTGCGAGTCTTCTACGCCACCGATCGAGAAGCAGTGGCCGACAAGCAGTCAGTTGGTTACATCGGAATCCACTCCGCGAAAAAGACGCTCTCCTATGGATCTTGCGACGTCAGCATTCCCGAGAACCATTCTCTTGCCGAGATCGAAAGGCCATCGATCTGGAGATTCGAGTTCCACCCGGACCCTGAAAAGCACATGATCCTTCAGAAAGTGGTGCCCGAATCGAAGGACGTCTTCTTCAACCAGGTCTCGGCCGCCGTATCTTCATCGCCCTCAAAGGACGCGTTTGTTTTCATCCACGGATACAACATGAGCTTTGAACGCGCGGCCATTCGCACAGCGCAATTGACTTACGATCTCGGATTCAAGGGCGCGCCCATTCTTTACAGCTGGCCTTCAAAAGGAAGCCTGCTCGGCTACCTTGCGGATGAAGATGCCGTGGACGAAACAACCGCCGATTTCAAGCATTTTCTCGAGGACGTGGCTAACAACACCGGAGCTTCGGTGGTTCATGTTGTTGCGCACAGCATGGGCAATCGCGCTGCTCTGCCTGCACTCTCGCAACTCGCTGGCGACACGCATTTCCCCAACTTTGCCAAGTTCTCGACCATCGTTTTTGCTGCGCCCGACGTCGACCGTGACGTGTTTGTCAATGCGATTGCCCAAATCCGCAAACCGCAAACCAAGATCACGCTCTACGTCTCCCAGCACGATCAGGCACTCAACGCATCGCATTTTCTCTTTCACAAGGAACTCCGCGCGGGCGAGGGCGGGAGCCACACGATCGTCCTACCAGGCATGGACACGATCGACGTCTCCCAGATCAGTGCCGATGCTCTCGGCCACAGTTACTACGGAAATAACAGCAATGTGGTGCGAGATTTGCTTGAGTTTTTCAGAGGAAAGATTGCGCCAAGACCAGGTCTCACCCCCGTCCGGCTTGGCGCCCTTGCCTACTGGGAACTGACAAAGCCAGTCCATGCGGCGAATTAGAGCGCGTGATCATTGCGTATGCCGGGCCGTGTCCAGACACCTGTATGGAGCACGATCGTGATGAGAGTTCCTCACGGGAGCAGGTTCTCAGAGCCTGGCTCCGTTTCCCGCCCTTCGCCGCTCACGATGAATTCCTTTATCTGTCCGCATGCGTATTGAGCGCGAAGGGCCTTCTTGTCGAACTTGCCCACGCTGGTCTTGGGCACTTCATGGATGAAGGCCCATCGCTCGGGGATCCACCACTTGGCCACGCGAGACGCGAGATGCGCGCGGATCAAGGCAATGTCCATTGTTGGACCGATCCTGGGCACGACGCATGCAAGCGGGCGTTCGTCCCACTTCTGGTCGGGAACACCGATGACCACGGCTTCCAGTACATCGGGGTGATCGATGATCGCGTTTTCCAATTCAACGGAAGAGATCCATTCGCCGCCCGACTTGATCACGTCCTTCGAGCGGTCAGTGATGCGCATGTAGCCGCGGTCGTCGACTACGCCGACGTCGCCGGTGCGAAGCCACCCATCGTGGAACCTGCTCGTTGACGGGTCGCCGTAATAGGAGCCGGTGATCCAAGGACCGCGCACTTCAAATTCGCCTACGGACTCGCCATCCCACGGGAGAATTGTCTCGCCCTCGCAAACGCGCATTTCGACGCCTGGAATCAACCTTCCTGTCTTCGTGGTCCAATCAAGCACTTCGTCCTTTGGACAATTGCGTGGAGGCTGCGCCACGGCGGCAACTGGACTTGTTTCCGTGAGTCCCCATCCCTGGACCACTCTGACTTTGTGCCGGGCTTGAAATCCTTCAGCCAAGCTGCGCGGAAGCGCTGCTCCGCCACAGAATAGAAGGCGGAGAAACGAGAGATCGATAGAGTGAGCCTCAGAGAAGTGGTAGACGGCGGAGAGAATTGTGGGCACTCCCGCGGCCAGCGTGGGGTGGCACTCACTCATCATTTGGCACAATGGCCCCGCATGCAGAAAGCTGCCCGGCATGAGCAGATCGCTGCCCGCGAGCCAGCCAGCGTAGGGAATACCCCATGCATTGGCGTGAAACATGGGAACGATGAGAAGGCACCTGTCATTTTCACTGAGCCCCATAGACCACTGCGCGCAGACGGATAATGCGTGGAGATAAATGGAGCGATGGCTGTATGCAACGCCTTTCGGATCGCCCGTAGTTCCTGTTGTGTAACACAAGACAGCGGCCG
>JANXQR010000554.1 GCA_025353435.1 Acidobacteriota bacterium
GTTTACCAAATGGAAACACATACCACTCCGGCTGGATTTGTCCGAATTTGGCTTCGTACCCGGACCGGTGCTCGACAAAAGCTTCGTACAACTCGTCGTTGAATGGAATTGTGCGCCCTTCACCCGCCGCGGTCTTTGCTCGCCCGACCGCGAGGAAGCGGCTGGTCAAGTTGATTTGTCCCCATGTGAGCGTCTTGATCTCAGTGTCTCTGAGTCCGGTATTGCGCGCGAGCATGAACGCCATGTAGATGTGCGGGCTTCTCGATTTAGCAACTTCGGTGCTGAGCTTGTCCGTCTCGGAGGTATCGAATGCCTTTCCGATGCTTGTCTGGACCTTCAGCTTCAATTGCTTATCCTTGCGGAGCTGAGCGCGGACAATCTCCCCCGGATCGCCGAGCATTTTGAGCAGAAACCGCACTTCTTCATTGATGGACTTAGGTGCCGCGCCCTCGCGCAGCCGATCTTCCTGGTATTTCAGAACTGCAGCAGCATCGACATCCACAGTAAGTTTGTTTCCGACGAGCCGGGAGACATGCCCAAGTGCGTACTTGGCAAAGCGCGGGGCACGGTTGCGAAGCCGATAGCCCACCAGGTATTCGGCAATGATCTCTTTAAGGGGCCGGATACGCTGTTCGCGGGCGTTGCTGAGGTTATGATAACCCTCTTCCAGCTCGCGATGCCGCTGCTTTTCGGCCTCCTTCGCCACCGTCTTTGATCTCGACCTGGAGGACTCCGAGATTCCCCTGCCTGCGAAATAGAACTTGTACCACCAGATTCTTCCTCTCTGAAAAACACTCATCGCTTGCTCCTCTCATCCGTGGTTCAGCCCCGGCGCGTGAGGCACCGAACGCGAAATGGACAATGAAGCAGGAGAGAACCTCGCGCAAATTTTGGGCTGTGAAAATCGCCGGTTGATGGGAGGATTCTTGCGCCCGAAACACTACGCAACTTTGAGAATCGGTGCTACCGGATGCGCTGCATTTTGAAGTGGGGTAGGTACAAAAATGGGTACAGTTGCCCATTTTGAGCCGTTGCCGGGTCACTCTCGATTGCTCTAAGTTGTTGATTTTGCTTGGTGGACGCGGTAGGAATCGAACCTACAACCTGTCGGTTAAGAGCCGAATGCTCTGCCAGTTGAGCTACGCGTCCATGCGTTTCAGGCGGGGTTGCGCACACGCAAAATTGGTGGGCGCACTAAAGAAATATAACACAGCCAGAGGGTGTGTCCAAACGCGGCATCCGCAATTCCGGCGCGCAATTTCCCCCGCTGTTAGAAAGCCTTTTGAAGCTGAGATTTGAAGAGATTTAGAAAGTGAACGCAAGCCCCGCGCTCACGCTGCGCTGATCCTGCGCAAACACCAGCAGCGAGCCATCGGTCAGAACGAAAGGCCGGTCGCCCTGGGCCAGCATATTGCGCATGTCGATCATTGCGTCCAAGCCCCGAACCCCTTCGTGGCGCAGCGTCACCGGCTGGCGCAAATGAAGATTCAGGTATGGCTCGGACGCATCTGCCGCAAAAGGAGCAACGCGCGTAACCGTGTCTTCCGGCTGCCATCGATAGCTGGCCCGCCAGCGCGTGCCGGTACCGTCCAGGGTGCCCGACAAAGCGATGGAGTACATCTGCGTGCGCCTGGGCCGCGCGGCATTCACCAGCTGGCTCACGGTCAGGGGGCGCGCAACAGCGGTCATTACCAGCGCGTCACCATTCGCATAACTGAGGCGGATCGAGTTCCCTTTCGCGCTCCGGTGCTCCACCGCTGCCGTGAACCCAGTGGAAGAATACCCCTGCGCTGCAGCCCTCAACATCCCGCTCACCCTGTCGTAAAGGCCATTCTCCACCATGTCCTGGCTCGGCGCCATTCCGCGCGTCATTGCCTCGAGCACTGGATTGCTCAACGTGTCGCTATACATCACCAACGACACTCCAGACGCATCAGTCCGCCGTTCCCAACCGATCTCCTGGTGCATCCCGTGCTCAAGCGCCAAGTTTCCGTGGCGAATCGAAAGCGCGGGCACAAAAGCTCCAGGAAGGGACGAGCCCTCTGAACTCACACCCGGCACCGCCGTCGCCATGCGATAGCGAATGGTGGAATCACCCGCATGCCATCCCACGCTGATGAACGGAAGTGCGGCAAGCACCGTGTTCGGCGAGTTTTGGGCAAAGCGCGCCAACACTTGCTCCGCGCCCGTCTCCACATCGAACTCGTCGCCCATGTTCATCGACTGCCAGGTGCGCATTGTGGCCTCAGTCAGGCCCTCAGCGCCCCCACCGTCAATCTCTGGATGAATCGAAACCGCCGCCAGCGATTGCACCGAACCGGCAAATCCCAGATCCTGTCGGAACCCAAGCATCGACTCCATACGCGCATCGGTTCCTGCTGCAAAATCCACGCTTGCCAGCAACTCGCGGCTGTCTGACGGCGTGTTTTCCAGCTCGAAGGAAATCCGCTGGCCGTCTTCGCCAAACGTCCCCTGTTGACCAACCGCCGTTAGCCGCGCCTTCAGCTTGGGGCGTGCATTCGAGCCGTCTGAAACCACAATCAGCGGCCCATCCTCCAACCACCGCAGCAGGGGACGGTTGGAAGGCGAACGCAGCGTCCAGGCCCAATCATCCTTCTGTGAGTCGGCGGCGCGCGGTTCCGCAGGCAGCCACTGCATCACCTCATAGAGAGTGTTCAGGGTCAGATTGACAACCGTATTGGCGCGGACACGCACATTCTCCCGCAGCGCAGGCAAATACAACGCGCCCATCGCCTTAATGGCATAGCTGCCGGGAAGCACGGTCGGAAATGAAAAATGGCCTTTGTGATTGGTGTATGCGCTCGCCACCACGGTCATATCCGGGCGGAGCAACTGCACAACTGTACCGATCTGCGGCACGCCGGAGGAATCACGCACCAATCCGGTTACCGAGGCCTCCGTCGCTCCATGGAGAGGAGCGGCCCCAAGGCCGATCAGTAGAGCCAACAACGCGAGATTGAGCCTGCGCATTATCACTGATTGATGTGAGATGGCGGCGTCTCTGGCAAATTCAAATACAGTCTCGGCCGCACGGATTCTCGATCTAATGTCGAATAACCCTGATAGCGCGGCACGTTGCATACTATTCCACGACAAAAGGTGCCGATTGCGCAATCTCTTGTTTAGAGATTTCGTCATTTATTTTGATCGTCACCTTGTACTTGCCCGGTTGAAGACCCGCCATCGGCAGCGTCTTCTCCACCGTAAGCTGGTCGCTATGGGGTCCCAAGTCCTTTGAATCCAACTGCTTCTCGAAGATCACGTTATTGGTGGCCGTGTCGATAATCTGATAAGTCACCGTGGCAAGGTTACTTTTGCTCGCTTCGTCAATTCCCAGGTTGTAAACCTGCATCCAGAAGTTCAGCTGCTGGCTGCGCTTGAAATTCACGGGCGTCCCGGGGGTCGCCATTACGCGCGGGCAGATCTTGGTGTTACCAATGACACAACTTCCAGCCCCAATCGAGTGCGAATCCACCGTCCCCATCTGGTCGGCCAGGATCAGAGACGAAGTCGCAAGCTTCTCATCGTGGTACGTGGGCACCTCCAGTCCTCGGCCATAAAGGCCGACATGGTCTGGATTGTGCAGGTCTTTGATGGCGATATCGATCCTGTATAGTCCCGGCAGCAGTGGCAGCGCCTTCCAATAGATCGATTTCTTGTCGAGGCTCTTCTCCAGCAGTTCGGCTGGCTGTTCGATAGACACCGTGTTCTCGTCGGTCTGCACCGTCTTGTGGGTCAGCGTGGTCACCTTGATCAGAATGTTCACCACGCCCGTCGCCACCCCGTTCTTGGTTTCAAACGTAATGTCGCGATTGCGGATCTGCACCGTGATCGGCACCAGAACCGTGCTCTCCGTCACCTTCACAAAATCCGTGCGCACATCAAACGGAAACGGCGGGCCGTTCATGATCTTGTGCTCGGTAATGAATGCTTCCAAATCCTTGAACTTGACCGGTGGCGGCGCAAACAACTTCGCAGACAACTCCAGGCGATCAAATTCCTTGGCGCCCTGGCTTGAGGCCAGTGGCCCCGTACCCAGGCTCTCCGTGCCGCCCCTGAATCGGTCTGCCTTCTTCGACTGCCCCATCTGTTCCCACTGTGTCTGGCCCATGCCCGGAACGTGCAACAGCGCATCCTTCTCGCTGCGATCGATGGTGAAGTGGAAGTCGCCGCATTGGCAGGTGTCTACAAATTCAATGTCGATGTTGTCGCCAACACCCTCAAGGTAGCGGTAATGCCAGACTTCAAAAGGAAAGGTCGAAGTTTCGCCGCCGCCCTCTTCAATCGGCCTGTTATAAGCGCCGCCCGAGGGGTGCGAGTCGATCGAGTCCGGCTTGCCAAATGAAATGTACATGTGGCCGCGATCCGTCTTCCAGCCCGGCTTGCCCGCTGCAAAATGATCGTTGGCGTATTGAATGCGGCGATAGTGCTCGTCGCGGAACTCGTTTTCAGGAGAATCGGGATTCGGATTGCGCCTCAGCCAAAAATTCTCGATGAATGCCTCGCGCTCCTCATCGTTGCTCAGGCTCTTGAAAGCCTTCCGCTCTTCATCGGAAATAATGTAGGCCACATCCTGGTCGAGCCAGGTCCGGTAGGCAGTGTGAATTTCCCTGTGCAGTTCCTTTTGCGCCTTGAACTGCTCCTCGTCTGAACGCTGCCGCTTCAGGGGATCCACTTCCTGTCCCTGAGCCGCCGGAGCGGGCTTTGCCGTCTGCTGGGAAGCTGGCGCGGGCGTTGCCGTCTGTTGGGCCGACAGCTCGACTGAACTAAGAAAAGAGAGGCCGCAAACCACTGCAACGGCTACGAAAGGACGGCGGGTGAACATCATTGACTGGGAAACTCCTGGTTTACCCTATTCTACGAGTCCCGGCACTGCCGGGCAAGACTCCGCCATGGAGGTTGCGCCTGTTTGACTCCATTCCAGACCCAAATGTCACCCCATAGCGCAATTAAATGTAATCCTGGACCGATCCTGGACCGATCGATGAGGCCAAATAATTACGGTCCGCCAAGGCTGGAAGCCATGAGTCTCCCGGAAGCCCTCCACCGTCCAAGAGATAGCCGCATTCCTTGTCTGATCCGAACTTGATCCGCTCCCAGATGGGCTACCCTGACGGGCTCCTCCCGTTGCTCTACCCACTAGCGCAGGGGACGGCATGAATCGCAGTCCGGACGGCAAGGGTCAACCGGGCCCATTTCCGGCGTTTCTTCTTTGCCATGTGCACCCGGAGATTCGCATTTTGTAAAGATTCGCAACCGCGGCCCGTTTTCTCTCGATTTTGGGAACCTCCGCACGGGTAATTGCGTAAACTGGAAGGAAGATTTCCTTGGAGCTTCGCAGACAATGAAGAAGATTCTGCTGATAATTGCCGTCCTTGTTGTAGTCGCGGGCCTTGTGACGTTCATGGTCGTAAAGCAGCAGTCAGGCTATACCAAGGTCATGACCGCCAAGATCCAGCGCGCCGAACTGGCCACCATCGTGAGCGGAACCGGCCAGATCAAGCCAACGACCTACGTCAACCTCGGCGCAAATGTGATGGGCCGGGTAACCCACTTCTATGTGAAGGAGGGAGAATCGGTCAAGAAGGGCCAAACCGTAGCTACCATCGAAAATGTCCAGCAAAAGGCGAATGTCGCCGGGCAGGAAGCTGCAATCTCAGCAGCCAAGACCGACATCAACTCCTACATCGCCGCCGAGAAGACTGCCCAGGCCAACGTCGACCACGCACAAGCCGACCTTGATCAGAAAAAGCTCGACTGGGATCGCGCCCAGGGCCTTTACAAGGCCGGCATCATGGCCAAGCAGGACTTTGACGCCAAGAAGGCCGCCTACGACCTGACCGTCGCCTCGCTTGCGCAAACCCAGGCCCAGCTTAACCAGGCCAGGGCGCAAACCGACTCCCAGCGCGGCCATCTGCAAACGCAGGTTGCCACCCTCCAGGCCAATCAAGACATGCTCGATAAAACCATCGCTGTCGCGCCTTTTAACGGCATCGTTACCAACATGCCGGTCAAGGAAGGCGAGACTGTGGTCACCGGCATTCAGAACACCGCCGGCTCGACCCTGATGACGCTGGCCGACATGAGCCAGATCACCGCTGAGGTAAAGGTCGACGAGACCGACATCGTCAATGTGCAGCTCGGCCAGCCCGCAGACGTCACCGTCGACGCCATTCCCGGCAAAATCTTCAAGGGCCATGTAACCCTGGTCGGCGACCAGGCGCTGCTCCGTTCCAGCGGCCTCGCCACATCCACACAGACTTCCGGCACCGAAGAAGCCAAGGACTTCAAGGTCATCGTCACGCTCGACCAGACCAGCGACGATCTGCGCCCCGGCCTCTCCACTACCGCCAAAATCACCACGGCGAAGAAGTCCAATATCCTGTCGCTTCCAATCCAGGCGCTCACCGTGCACACGCCGGAAACGCCCGCCAACGGCAGCGTGCAGGCCGCCTCAGCGCCCAGTTCCACTTCCACCAACACCAAGGAACAGCAAGGCGTCTACCTCCTTAACAAGGACGCTCATGGCAAGCTCCGCGTCCACTTCGTTCCAGTTACAACCGGCATCACCGGCGCCACCGACATTGAAGTGCTCTCCGGCCTCAAAGATGGCGACGAAATCGTTACCGGGCCCTACAAGACTCTGCGTGGGCTCAAGGAAAACGCCCTGGTCAAGCGCGACACCATCAAGCCCGGTGAGCCGCCTGCCAGCAAGTAGTAAACTTCCGGCCGGCGCAGCATTCATATCGTTGCCGGGAACCGAACGCTCGAAATTCCGTACGTAACTGTACGGGCGGAGGGGAAACCGCTTGCCCGCAACGAAGTGGATCCCGCAACGTCAGAGGAACATATGGGGACGATGACCTTGGACAGCACCAGCACCGTAGAGCTAGCGCAATCTGTGGCGTCGCCCAGCGGCGACGTGATCGTGGTCGAGGACCTGTGGCGCACTTATGACATGGGCATGGAGCAGCAAGTCCAGGCCCTGCGCGGCATCAGCCTTCGCATTAAGCGCAATGAGTATGTGGCCATCATGGGGCCTTCCGGCTCCGGCAAATCCACGCTCATGAACCTGATCGGATGCCTCGACACCCCATCCAAAGGCAAGTACTGGCTCAACGATCAGCTGGTCAGCGAGCTTGACGACGACCAGCTCGCCCGCATCCGCAACAAGGAGATCGGGTTCGTCTTCCAGACCTTCAACCTGCTCGCCCGCGCCACCTCGCTGCATAACGTGGAGCTGCCCCTCATCTATAACGGCACGCCCACCGCTGCGCGCCTCGAGCGTGCCAGGAAGGCGCTTGCCGACGTCGGCCTCGAGAGCCGCATGAACCACAAGCCCAACGAGCTCTCCGGCGGTCAGCGCCAGCGCGTCGCCATCGCCCGCGCCCTGGTCAACAGCCCGTCCATCATCCTGGCCGACGAGCCCACCGGCAACCTCGACTCCAAGACCGGCGTCGAGATCATGGCCCTCTTCGACAGCCTCCACGCCAAAGGCAACACTATCGTCCTCGTCACCCACGAGCCCGACATCGCCGAATACGCCCATCGCGTCGTCCACATCAAGGACGGCGAAATCTTCTCCGACGAACCGTCCAAGCGATTCCGCAACCCCGACTACATCCCCCATACCAAAAGCGGTCATTGAAGTTTTCGCCGTAACCGTAACATAAAAAGGAACGTGCCGCCGGCAGGCTACACGTTCCTTTTTAGTTTCAGCGTATTTTTCCACAAACTGAGATCCAACTCTAGTTCATCAAAATCGCAGTGCGAATAGCTCTTCCTAAAACTGCGGCACCGGTTGCTGCTGAGCCTTCTTGAGTGCCGCCTTCTGATCGGCCGACGCCGCTCCGTTCAGCACCGCGTTGGTCGCGATCCCCGCGCGGATTCCCGCGCCAATATCCGTAATCGTCACCGCGACAGAATTGATGGTGGTGCGACTACCCGGGGCGAAAGTAAAGTTCGCGACCACATACACAAACTGGTGGCACGGTTCCCGGTTCGCTGCCACTAGATTAGGACTCAAAGCCACATCGGGTGACATCGCTGTCGCAGCCTGAGCCGAACTGAAAGCCGCAACGGCGTTGGGCATGTCAGGGAAGCTCAGAGTCTGTGCGCAGTCGGTCAGGTCAATCCCTTTGCCCTGTGCGGGATGCCCCTGTGTATCGAAGGCCCAGTCCGTTTGCCCCACGGAACGAGCCGGCAGTTCCGGCCCAAACGTCTTCCGCAACGAATTCAGCATCGCTTCTGCAAGCGGCTCATGACCGGCCGGGAACACAATCCGACGACTGATGCGCCAAACCTTCTGCTCACTCGGCGGAAACGTGATGTCCACCCCGATGAGCTCCCGGTCTTCGGGACTGCCTGTCGTCGACCACATGAATCCGTAAGTGATGGGCTTCTCGCTGATTTCCTCTATCCGCCTCTGCGAGTACTGGATCATTCCCTTCGCGTCGTGCTGCTTCAGAAGCTGGTATGCATCGGCTATCGGCGTTCCGGTCCGGATGCCGACAATCGATGGAAGCCCTGGCTGCGGGGCCTGCGCCGCACCAATAACCCCGCTCCCCACAACCCCGCTCAAAACCGCCGCCGCCATCCAGCGGCCCAACATGGGCAACTTCAATTTACTCGTCATCGATATCCCTCCCTCAGTTCGCCGCCTGCCGATTTACAGCACCGGTTTTGCCTGCTTCGCCTTCTCCATATCCCGTATGCGCGCCTTCTCGACTTCGGCCTTCCACCAGACAGCGGTAGTGTGGGAAGTGCGACGCACCACTGGCAGATCGACCATGTCAACGGTCATATGCTCCACGATTGGTGCTACACCCACGTTGGCCTGTACGGCCACAAAAGACGCACCGCACCATCCGTTGGCAGGAGTTCTGCCCTCGCGCGCTTCATCCGTCAGGTACGCGGTGCCTGGATGGTCGGGAACGTTATTCCAGCAACCCACCACTGAAGCCAGGTCGGAGTTGGGAAGCGGCACGCGCTTGCCTGACTCGTCGAACAACCAGAGAAGGGTTGAAACCTCCGCGTCGTTCCGGGCCGGATCGTAGGTGTTGCCAATGATCCCAACCGTCTCCTTGCCATATTTTGCCCGCAGGGCCGCAAGCAGGGTGTCGTGGCTCGTATGCATGAACTTGGTGGTTCGTGTCACCTTCCAGACCACCGGCTTCTCCGGCGGCAATGTCGCCTGAAAATTGAAGTCGTCCTGGTGATTGTCCGCCGGGTTCACAATCGTTCCCTGGTACGCCGGCCCCGGAAACATGTACATATTCGTGTCGTAGGTGGTCAGCAGGTTCTTGGGATAGTGCCCGCGCACCACCGCCAGCGCCTCCTTCGGATCCATGCCCAGGTGAACGCCGATAATATCCGGCAGCTTGGAGGCGTCAACGGCCCCAGTCGGCGTGGCAGCTGGCTTCGGGCTGGCCCCAACATCCGGCGGTGTCCATGGCTCACTCTTCTTTGCCTGTGCCGCACTTTGCTTTTGAGCAAGCCCTTCCCCGAACAAGCAGACCACACTCAAAATGATTATCGAAATAAGCTTCAAACTCGGTATCCTTCTCATGTCGACCTCCGGGATGCGTGCAAAAGCACAGGTTCGCGTTCCGCTCAATGGCGGTGTTTTCCGGAACCCGTTGCTTCCGGCTACATCAGGCGTTCGCGATACACCGCTGCCGAGCATCAGTCTCACTCGTATGCAGCTCTGAAGTCCTAACGGAACTCTTAACTTTTCTAAAGAAGGCGCTTCGAATGAAGTTCACACACCCCGACCCAGACGAGCAGACATCCGCCAGGCGCGTGTGGAAGTTCGGCGCGTGTGAATTCGATGAGCTCCGGTGCGAGTTGCGCGCCCAGGGCAAAGTCGTTGACCTCGAACGCAAGCCCCTCGAAGTCCTCCATCAGCTGCTCCTGCGAGCAGGCGATGTGGTACGCAAAGAGGAGTTGCTCGATTCCGTCTGGAGTGGACTATCGGTTGTCGACGCCTCGCTGGCCACCGCCGTCTCCAAGCTGCGCAAGGCCCTTGGCGAAGAAGAGATCATCCAGACCGTCCCCAAGCTCGGCTACCGCATCGCCGTACCTGTCCAATTCATTGCGAGCCGCGAAAATCCCACCCGCGACGATGTTTCCGCGCAGCAGGCCCCAACTAACTTGGCCGCCGTGCCGCCACCACTAGCCTCCCGGCCCGCCCCACCAACTTCGCGCCTCTTTCTCCGGCGGCCCCAACTTTGGTGGGCCACCAGTGCCCTTCTCCTGGTCGGCCTTGTGGTTGCCGGCACCGGCCTCCGCCCCGCGCCCAAGCCGGCCTCCACCACCGGCCCAATCGCTATCCTCCCGTTCCGCAATGTCAGCTCAAATCCTTCGTTGGACTTTCTTCAATCAGCGCTCCCCGATCAGATCGCCAACGCCCTCAGCCCCGCGCAATCGCTCATCATCCGCCCCCAGGCCTCGTCCAACCGCTACTCCGGCGCATCCGTTGATCTCCGCACTGCGAGCCATGACCTCGACGTGAATCGCATCGTGACCGGCGACTACGTGCTCACCGGCGACCAGCTGCAGATCAACATGGAGGCGGTCGACACCGACGACAACCGCATCCTCTGGCACGACACCGTCAACGTCCCCGCCAACAACATGCTGGCTCTTCAAACCCAGATCGCCGCCATCAGCCGCAAAAAGTTGGCCGCCGCCCTCGAAGTTTCCGGCACCATCGCCGAAGTCGCGCCGCGCGCCACCAATGAAGACGCTTACGAGCTCTACCTCAAAAGCATCGCCATGCCCTACGATCCCGAGCCCAACAAGCAGGCCGCCGCAATGCTGCGCCGCGCCGTGCTCCTCGATCCCAACTACGCTCCCGCCTGGGGCAACCTCTCGCTCCGCTATTACAACCTCGCGCGCTTTGGGGGCGGCGGTCCGGAGATGATGCAATTCTCTGACGCCGCCGCGGAACGCGAACTCGCCCTCGACCCCGACTTGCAATTCCCCGTCGCGGAAATGGCCCTCCACCGCACCGAGCGCGGCGAGTTGGTCAAAGCGCACCAGACCGTCCTCGAGCTGCTCAAGCGCCGCCCCGACGACCCCAACAACCACCACGTTCTGAGTTATGTTCTCCGCTACGGCGGCTCGCTCGACGAGGCCGGCCACGAATGCGACATGGTCGTCCTCCTGGCTTCCAAAATCATCTGGGGTTCCTGCGCCACCACGTTCATGGAGCTCGGTCAGTACCACCACGCCCTGGACTTCATTCGCAAGGACCTCAGCTCCGAGTGGTCGAAGGCCCTCGCCCTCGAAATCCACCTCCGCGAAGCCAAGTCCCAGCGGAGCCAGAATCAGCCAGCCGAACTCCAGCAAG
>JANXQR010000555.1 GCA_025353435.1 Acidobacteriota bacterium
CATAACGCGACAATGTTCTCGCCGGCGCAGGCATCGGTGTCGCTCCGGCCTTTACCGCCGATTCCGACGCAGGCGATGTTCAACTTGCTGTTGAGGTTCTGTCCGCGCAAAAGCGCTGGCACGCCAAACGCGAGCGCACCGGCGGCCAGAGAACTGGTTTTGATAAATTCACGGCGGTCGATAGGCGGGAGCAACGTGGTTTTTGGTGATTTCATTGAAGGCATATTTTTGCGATGGTATCGTTACGCAACAGAATACACTCGCCACGCCTCAAGTGAGCAAGATTTCCTTAGTGCGGCTCTTCCTTATTCCCTTCCTTTCAGTCTTTTGCAATTGAAGAAAGTGACTGAAGGAGCCGGCATGGGACTATAACGACCCAAAGCGGCGCTGGCACCGCTTTTCTGTGCTACTCGTGGGAACGATTTGGATGACTGTGGGAGGGCGAGGTTCGTGGTATCCCACCCTAGCGACAAAAACAGATACGTCGCGAGGGTGGGGCACCCGGCTTCCGTGACCGGCTCAGTAGGCCAGTTTGAGCTCCATGCCTTTTCCGTTGTCGGGCACGAGGGCGGTGATGCGGTGGTGCTCCTGGTCGTAGCTGGTGGAGATGGGGGAGACGCCTGAGCCGTCGAGTCCGGAGTAACTGGCTTCGATGGCGGGTTTGGTGGCTCCGTAGACTTCGACGGAGAAAAGCTTCCACCACGGAGTGAAGGTGCCGGTGGGCGCGGTGACGGCAACGATGAGGCCTTGCGGCGTGATGCGGCAGGTGAAGTTGACGCGCAGGAAATCGCCCTTGCGGAAGGCGTAACTAATGCCGTCGTCGATGTAGATGCTGCCGCTGCAGTCCTGGTTGAAGCCGTCGGGCGGATAGACGCGCAGGGTAAGCGGGCCCTCGGGCTTCTCGTCAGTGCTTTGGACGAGAGGCTGCTGGGGCACGATGGCGCCGGCGCGCACGTAGACGGGCAAGGTGTCGAGGCTGCGATGGAGGTGAACGCCAGAGGGTGCGCTGATGGAGTTGTCGATGTTTTTGCGGGTGCCGGTGCCGTCGATATGCGCGCCGGTCCAATAGTCATACCATCCGATGGCGGGAAGGCTAACGAACAGGTCGTCCATCTCGTCGGGGTAGGGACTGTGGGCGATGAGGAGGTCGTGGCCGAGGAGGAATTCGTTGGAGATGGTTGGGTCGATTGCCTGATGGTCGGAGGGTGCGCCGGGGAATTCGAGAAAGAGCGGACGCATGATGGGCAGGCCGGTGCGGCTCATTTCTTCGGCCGTGGTGTAGAGGTAAGGCATGAGCCGGTAGCGCTCTTCTATGTAGCGGCGGCGCAGGTTGAGGTCCTCGGGCGAGCCGTCTTCCCATGGCTCCTGTGCGTTGGTTCCCTTGGCGGTGTGGTCGCGATCGATGGGCTGGAAGGCGGCGAGTTGGAGCCAGCGAGTGAGGAGCTCGGGTTGCGGTGAGCCGGCGAATCCACCGACATCAGCGCCGGCTACGGAGAAGCCGCTGAGGCCGAGGTTGAGGAGCTGCGGCGTGGTTTGGCGGAGGTGGTTCCATGTGCTGGAATTGTCGCCGGTCCACGTGGCGGCGTAGCGATGGCCGCCGGCGTAACTGGCGCGGGTCATGACGAAGGGACGGGAGTCGGGGGCGATTTTAAGCAGGCCCTCGAAGGTGCCGCGGCTATTTTCCATGCCGAAGACATTGTGGATCTCGAGGTGATTGGCGGTGCGGGTGGCGAAGCCGGGTTCCTCGATGCGGTGTTGGATGTCGTCAGGCATGGTTTTGGAGGCGACTTCAAAGATGGCGGGCTCGTTCATGTCGTTCCAGAAGCCGGCGATGCCTTTGCTGACGAAGTCGGAGTAGAGGGTGCCCCACCATTCGCGCGATTGCTTCTGGGTGAAGTCGGGGAAGACAGCCTTGCCGGGCCAGACGACCCCAACGTATGTAGAGCCGTCTGGGTTTTTGACGAAATGATCGCCGGCCGTGCCTTCGTCATACGGCTTGTAATGCATGTTGGGCAGATCGGCGATGTGGAGGTCGGTGATGACGACGGTGTGCAAGTGTTGCGCGCGGAGGTCCTTGATCATTTGATCGAAGGTAGGAAAGCGCTCGGGGTCAACAGTGAAGGGGCGATTTTTTTGCTGGTAGTCGATGTCGAGCCAGAGGACGTCGGCGGGAATGCGCTCGGAGCGCATGCGGCTGGCGATGCGTCGGACTTCGGCTTCAGGGTAATAGCTGTAGCGCGATTGCTGAAATCCGAAAGCCCAGAGCGGCGGCAGAGGTGTGGTACCGGTAAGCCACGCCCACGACTGGACGACGGTTTTGGGACTTGGGCCGTAGAGGATGTAGTAATCGAGCGGGCCGTTTTCAGCGCCGAAGGAATAGGCGTCGCGATATTCCTTGTTGAAGTCGAAGCTGGTGCGCCAGGTGTTGTCGAGGAAGATGCCGGCGGCAATGCCCTTATTAAAGGTGACGAACCACGGGATGGATTTGTAGATGGGGTCGGTGGATTCCTGCCATCCGAAAGCGTCAGTGTTCCAGTCGGTGAAGGCTTCGTTGCGGCGGTCGAGAGGGCCAGGCTTGTCGCCGAGGCCGAAGTAGTGTTCGTCTGAGGGCGACTTCATATAAACGCGGAATGAGTTGCCGTGGTATTCGATTGGTCGATCGGCGAGTTGCTCGGCGATGACGTGGCCGTCGAGGTCGGTTACGTGGAGTTCGAGTGGATCACGGTGGATGGTGACGCGCAGTTTCGCAGTTTTGAAGCCGATGGAGGCGCTGGAGTTTTCAGCGGTGACTGCGACGGTGGAGGTGTGAGCAGCGGGAAGCACGGCCCACGAGGCGTCTTCAGGGAGCTGGCCGGCGGGGCCGACCCGCACACGTAGAACGTCATCGCGCAGGGCGGTGATTTGGAGAACGGCGGGGCCGGAGTGGATTTCAATTCCGATGGCGGTTGCCCGGGAAGCGGTGACCCGGTCGAGCCGCACGAAACCCGATTTTTGTGGGGTTTCGGCGGTGAATTTCGCTTGTGTGGTTGCGGCTAGAAACAGGATTCCAAGTACAACAAAAGCAAACTGCTTTACCCTTGGCACTCAGCACCTCATGGGAGCTAAATTGACCATCGCCAAGAAGGATACGGTACGGAGTAGGGAATGGAGAAAGTTTCTGCTGGTGGCGGAGGTGCGCCGACAGGAAGCGGAGCCGCCTTCGATGCATGATACGAGCCGGAGAGTGTTCATCATTGATACACTTCGAGGTTGGATGAAGTTGATGGTTCGAGAATACGTTGGTGGGATGTTGATGGAAGGATTTGCACGAAGCGCGAGGTGGAAGGTGGTTGGCGCAAGAGCCGAGAGCTCGAGCGGGAAGGGAAGGCTTGC
>JANXQR010000578.1 GCA_025353435.1 Acidobacteriota bacterium
CGCCCACCAGCGTCCCGTACACCGAAATCTCGTTGGTCTGCAGGTACTTGAGCACTTCCTTGTAGGTAGCCTTGCTGCCGTTTTCCTTGCCGTCCGAGATCACGTAAATGATCCGGCGACGTTCCTTGGGACGGGTCGACAGCTCCTTGGCCGCGGCAAAAATGGCGTCGTTCAGGGTGTGAATTTCCTTGGGAATCATCATCACGGAACCGCCACCCGCCGACTTGCCCGGCTGCAGGTTGGGGTCAATACAATTCCCGTTCTGCCGGATCGAGCAACCCGCCAATGGCCCGCTGTCCACTGGGTTCAGCTGTTCGGTCCCGCTCGACTTCACCATCGACAGCACGAACGGCACCCGCGTGCTCTGCGCTCCGGTAAATCCACCCGATTGGTTATGCGCTCCGTTGGCGTAGGAGAATACCGCAATCTCGTCGTAGGGCGTCAACCCGCCCTGCAGCGCGCTCAGCGAATCGTTGACCTTCGCCATTGTGTCTCTGGTCAGGCTCTGGTCCACCACAAACGCCATCGACAGCGGAAATGCGTCCACCGTAAATACTTTGAGCGGCTCGTAATTTCCGTTTTCATACACCTTGAAGTCGCGCCAGGTCAGTCCAGGTACCAGCTTGCCCTTTGTGTCCTTTACCGTCACCGGTACATTCACGTAAGTCGTATAAGTGCGGATAATGGTGCCCAGGTCCGCCGCACTCACATTTTCCTGTGGTGGTGGGCCTTGCACGTCCCGATCGGGCTGCGCGGAAGGCGCGTGCGTCGAGGCCGCCGGAATCTGGTTCTGATTCGATCCCGAAGCGCCTGTCAGCGGAGTCTCCGTTCCCGCCCCGCCCCCCGGCTTGATCGGACCATCAGCGGCGTCAGTCAGCGGCGCAGTGGTCTTCTGGGGCGCGGGTGCGTCAGGAATCGCCGGAGGCTGTTGCGCTCTTGCTGCGGGAGCCAACCCAAGGCTCACGCTCAACAGGGCACTCAACGACAATACTTTCAATACCCCCGAATTCTTCATTTTCCCCACACATTTCGATCCAGGAATCACAGGCCTCTCGATCCTCCGCAAAACAGCGCAATCACCGCGCATTGAGACGCACATTCATCAGGCCAGTGGCCTTCCAGAGCGTCCATCCGTCAGACTATCAGACGCACCACAAGGCCGCAGGTTTGCTTAGACCACTGAAACCATTTTGCTTGCAGCAGCCATACAACCTGTGTGGGCTGCCTTCAACCCGCAATTCGGGCTATGCTCTCTTCGTGCTCTTTATCAGCGTCTAACAGGTGACATGCGCATGCGCTTTGCTATCGCTTCTCTCGTCCTGGGCCTTCCGCTCGCCGCCGCGCCGGCGTGGTCACAGCTCCCTCCGTCCCCGGATGCCCCGCCGGTGAGCCACGCTCCCGCTCAGCCCGAGGAAGACAAGTCCGTCGCGAACTTCAAGATCAACACCAGCCTCGTTGACCTCTTCTTCACCGTCAAGGACAAGAGCGGCAACCTCGTTCCTCATCTCAACAAGGAATCCTGCTCGGTCGACGAAGACAAGCAGCCGCAAAAGTGGAAGAGCTTTCAGGCGGAGACTGACCTGCCCCTGACCCTCGGCATCCTCCTCGACACCTCAGGCAGCCAGCAGTACGTCCTGCCCCTCGAACAGGAGGCCGGCGCACATTTCCTTGAACAGGTTTTGCGCAAGAAAGATGAAGCCTTCCTGCTCTCCTTCGATGTAAACGTCGACCTGCTCCAGGACTTCACCAATAGCGCCCACACGCTCTCCCGAGCCATGAGCAAGGCCGAGATCAACACTGCCGGCGGCAACGGCGCAGCGGGCATCCCCGGCGCAGGCGGAGGCACTGTACCCACCATCGGTGACCCCAAGGGCACCCTGCTTTACGACGCCATTTACCTGACCGCGCGGGAAAAGCTCAACCAGGAGGCCGGCCGCAAGGCCATGATCATCCTCACTGACGGCGACGATCAGGGCAGCCGCACCAAAATCAGCGAAGCAATCGCCGCCGCGCAAAAATCCAACGCCATAATTTACGTCATCCTCATCGCCGATGTGGGCTCCTATGGTGGCTTTGGTTATAACGGCTACTCCTCTGCCAAGCGCCTCTCGGAGGAAACCGGCGGCCGCCTCATAAATGTCGGCAATAACGGCAAAAAACTCGAAGCCGCCTTCCAGCAAATTCAAGACGAGC
>JANXQR010000609.1 GCA_025353435.1 Acidobacteriota bacterium
GATGGGCAAAGTGCGTGCGTGGCTGAAGTACCTGCTGGATAGATTATTGGACCACGAGGGCAGGAGGCGCTCGAGGCCGGCGAGGAAGGTGTCGAGTTTGACGAGGCCGGAGGCGCGGGTGCTTCCATTGGATGCGCCGGGCAGCGGGTAGCTGATTTTTCGCAGATCGAAGTTGCGTAGTCGGCTGCGTACGTCGCGCATGGCCTGCAGGTCTTCAGGCAGGTGGCGTGGGAGCCTCTGATAGAGATCGACGAGATGCGTAAGTTGGAAGTCGAGCGAGCGCGGATTGCCGTCGTCGGCCATCAATACATCGAGGACAGCGAGAGGCTGCAGGGTTGTGTAGTAACGGCCGCGATAGGTCATGGAGCTGTCGGCGACTTCAAGCAGGCATTCGAGGAAGGGCCATTCCTGCTCGCTGAGCGGGGAGCTGATCTCGCGCAATTGGCGGGTGATGTAGATGGCGCGCTCGAGACGGCGGCCAATGCTGAGGAAAAGCCAGCCGAGGCCGCGCGTGGTGTTTTCGCGCTCCATGCCGGAGAAAGCGGAGAGCAGTTCGAGGCAGAGGTTGAGCATGGCGGGATACTCGAGAAATTGCGCGCTGCGATTGACGGGGATGGAGTCGCGGAGCTGGCCGATGAGGGTCATCATGTCGGCGGAAAGGCGCTCGCGAACGCTGCTGCCCACGCGCGACACTTCAGAGAGCGTGAAGGCCAGGCTGTCCGTGCGCTTGATATCGGTGATGACGGAGATGAGTTCCTGTTCGAATTGGAGGGATGTGGGGCGCTTGCTTCGGGACTTGGGCAACTTGCTTTGGCGCGACCGCAGACAGCTGTGGAGTCGGACGAGGCAGGCGAGCTCGGACTCGTCGGCACGGCGGACGCGGGAGATCATGGAGCGCACGATGCGCGCTGTGTTTTCCGCACGCTCAACGTAGCGGCCGAGCCAGAAAACGCGGTCGGCGACGCTGCTGGGAACGCCGGGGGACTCACGCCGCAACGGGACGGGTTGGTCGCGCGGATGCAGCATGCTGAAGGTGTCGACGGGACTGTCCCACAGCACCCATGCGTCTTTGCTGTGTCCGCCGCGCTGCATGGAGACGACTGAGCCTTCTTCGCCGGCGACGCGGACGAGGCCGCCGGGAATTGCTGTCCAACCGGTGCCGGTGTTGAGGACATAGGTTCTGAGTACGACGCTGCGTGAATGAAGGAGGCCGTTGTCCCAGACGGGCGCGGTGGATAGGTTGACCTGTTCCTGCGCCACAAATTCGTGGGGGCTTGCGCGCAGGCGCTCGGCTAGTTTGCTCTTTTCGGCGGGCTCGAGGTCAGCTCCGAAGACAGGCTCCATGCCGCGCGAGGGAAATGCGGGTTTCACGACGAGGGAATCGAGGTGGTTCAACACCCAGTTGAGGGCATAGGGGTGGCCGCACCACCAGGTTGCCACGGATGGAAGGGTGAGCCACTCGCCGAGCATGTGTCGCGAGAGGCCGGGCAGAAACGGCATGATGGCGGCAGTTTCAATGACGCCGCTGCCGAGTGCGTTGGCGACCTTCACGTTGCCAGCAACGAT
>JANXQR010000183.1 GCA_025353435.1 Acidobacteriota bacterium
TCTCCGAGCTTTCCCCAAGTGATTTTCTCGTTGGGAACCGCGCCAGAGTAGGAGCCGTAGCTGGTGGTGGAATCGCTGATTTGGCAGAAGTACGCCCAAAGCGGTACGTTCGTGCGCTGCAGGTCCTGGTGCAGCATGGGCACTACGCAGATAGGAAAGTCGCCGGCGATGCCGCCCGCAATCTGGAAGAAACCCAATGGCGAGGTGACGGTGGTATTGGTGTACCACTCGGCCAGTTCCATCATATATTCGATGCCGGTGCGGACGGTGTGCACCTTTTCGACGTCCTTCGAGATGCAATGGCCGGCGTACATGTTGCCGAGCGTGGAGTCTTCCCAGCCCGGAACGAACATAGGGAGATTCTTCTGCGCGGCGGCGAGCAGCCAGCTGTCCTTCGGGTCAATCTGGTAACTCTTCTCAAGGTCTCCCGAGAGAAGGATTTTGTACATGAACTGGTGAGGGAAGAAGCGCTCTCCAGCTTTGTCGGCACGCACCCATTCCTTCAGTACTTCCTTCTCAATGCGGCGCATTGCCTCCATCTCGGGGATGCAGGTGTCGGTGACGCGATTCATGTGACGCGACAGGAGCTTTGCCTCGTCGGCGGGCGTGAGGTCACGATAGTTTGGGACGCGCTCATAGAAATCATGTGCCACCAGATTGAAGACATCCTCTTCAAGGTTGGCACCGGTGCACGAGATGCCGTGAATCTTGTCCTGGCGGATCATTTCGGCAAGCGAAAGGCCAAGTTCAGCGGTGCTCATGGCGCCACCGATGGTCACAAACATCTTGCCGCCGGAGTCGAGGTGATCGACATAGGCCTTCGCGGCATCAACCAGGGCCGCGGCGTTGAAATGACGATAGTGATGCTTGATGAACTGCGAAATCGACGACATTCTTGCGCTTTCTCCAACTGTTAAACTACCACACTGATTTGAACGAATCATGACATGGGATGCAGTGACGAAGGCGTGCTCACGGGCCTCCGGACGGGGAGTTTGCGCTTTCGAACAATGGATATTGAGCCGCATGTGAACCCTCTCGCCTGCATCACCCGACGCGCCTCCAAATGAGGGGAATTTGTGAGCGGCGTCGCTCATTGAGGAGCCGATCGAGGGATGAGATGGACACGGGGATGTGACCCGAGTCACTGCCAGCGGAGAAGCAAAAGGCGTTTCCTCAAAGCAGATATCTATCGGAAAGCCACGGTAAGCCTGGCGGGGAAGAGCCCCGGGGGGACGGGGCTGAATGTCCTTTTGTTCCGGAGAAAGCAGACGGCAGAATGTCGAAAGCCGCACAAGAACAACTGCGTTTTGTAGGGAAAATGGTTCACGTTTCGCTGCCCAGGGAGCCATCTTCAGTAGACTCTCGAGAATCTGATCCCGCCGACGCGAATGCAGGGCGAGCGAGAGCGCGAGGAGTAATTCGCGACGCGATCTTTGCAATTTTGCTTGCGATCCTCCTCTTTCTTTGCTGGCCCGGGCGACTCCATGCGCAGGATGATTGCCTCGCTTGCCACTCCGACAAGGACATGAAGAACGCGGCCGGGCACAGCCTGGCGGTGGACGGCGACAAGTTGGGCGCGAGCATTCACGGCAGTCTCAAATGCGGAGACTGCCACGCGGACATCAAGACATATCCTCATCCTGACAAGGTGGCGCGCGTGCAGTGTTTGACGTGTCACGCGACTGAGGAAAGCGATCTGAAGGGCAGCGTCCATGCAGACGGGAAAGATCATCCGTGCATCAGCTGCCACGGGGATGCGCACACAATATTTCCCAAGGCGGATGCGCGATCGGCAGTTTATCCGCTTAATGTTCCTGGAACTTGCGCGCAGTGCCACAGCAATAACGGGATGGGGCAAAAGCACGGACTGCCAAGCATCTATCCGAAATACATAGACTCCATCCATGGCTATGCGCTCAGCAAGGAGGGTTTGCTGGTTGCGGCCAACTGTCAGAGTTGTCACGGATCGCATCATATCCTGAGCCATAAGGATCCGCAGAGTCCCACATTCAAATCGAACATCCCGAATACCTGCGGAACGTGCCACGCCAAGATCAACGTAGATTACTCGCAAGGCGCGCATGGCAAGGCGATTGCGGCCGGCAAGATGAAGGCTCCGGTATGCACGGACTGCCACACGGCGCATGGGATTCTACAGCCTACTGAAGCGGCGTTTCGCATGCAGTCAACTCCCATATGCGGGTCCTGCCACAAGGACAAGCTTTCCACGTATCACGACACATTTCATTCACAACTAGGCCTCCTTGGGGGCTACGTTGAAACGGCGCGCTGCTGGGACTGCCACGGCGCGCATGATGTGTTGCCGGCGCGCGATCCAAAATCGCCAATTGCGCCGGCGAACTTGGTCACGACATGCGGACGGTGCCATGCCGGGGCCAACCTTCAGTTCGTGCAATATCAGCCGCACGCAAACGCGCGCGACCGCAAGCTTAACCCGGCTCTGTATTTCATACGACTTTTCATGAATCTGCTCCTCGCCGGGACTCTGACATTCTTCATGATTCACACCATTCTTTGGTTGATTCGCGCGCGGATTGAGCAGGTCAAGAACAATTCGGCAATCGGAGGAGACCATGACTGAACTGGCGCAATCACCAGAAGAGACCGTGAGGCCAGTGAAAGCCTGCGGTCGCTTCATCAAGCGATTCACGCGTGCGCAGCGGTACTTGCATGCGGTTCTCTTCACCACGTTTCTAGGCCTTGCCGCGACGGGCCTGCCGCTGCGCTTCAGTGAGAGCATCTGGGCGCGCGGGCTTGCGGGCTTCGTCGGTGGATTCGGCGCGATCCTGTTCGTGCACAAGTTCTGCGCCATCGTTCTCACCGGTGCGTTCCTCTATCACGTGAAGGATATTGTCGCGCGAGCCTTCGTCCATCACGAGAAGGGCGTGTTTTGGGGTAACACCACAATGGTGGGAAATTGGAAGGACGTGAAGGACCTTATTGGACATCTTCGCTACTTCGTCGGGCTTGGTCCCAAGCCGCAGTTCGAGCGGTACGCGTACTGGGAAAAGTTCGACTACTGGGCGGTGTTCTGGGGCATGATGGTAATCGGCTTCTCAGGTTATGCCATGTGGTTTGCGCCTTTCTTCGCTCGATTCCTGCCCGGATGGGCGTTGAATGCGGCGCTGGTGATTCACAGCGAAGAGGGCCTGCTCGCCATCCTGTTTATTTTCTCCATCCACTTTGTAAATACGCATCTGCGCCCCGGAAGCTTTCCGATGGACATGGTGATATTTACGGGCGTGGAGAGCGAGCCGGAGTTCCAACACAAGCGGCCGCTGGAGTTTGCGCGCATGGTGAATGAGGGCAAACTAGACGCGAGGCTCGGCGAGAAGCCGGAGAAATGGCAACTGAATTTCTCACGGGTTATCGGCTTCACGGCCATTGCGATTGGGCTGATTCTTCTGGTTCTAACTTTGAGCGCGTACTTCGGTTAGCGCGTTGTCGCGGGAGTTCGACTGTTATGTGGGGCTTTATTGATCATAGCTCTGTGACTCCTGTCACGGCGAGTTGTTAGTCGTCGGTCGCATCGTTGGTAAGTGAGTCCTGCAAGATTATTCTTACTGCGAACATTAGTATTCTCATTGCCTTTCCTTTGTGGCACGGTCAAGGCCCAGCATAAACTCAAGGATCAGGACTGCCTCGCCTGCCACGCTGACGCGACGCTTACCAAGGACGTGAACGGCAAGCCCGTCAGCCTGTTTGTGGATGAAGGCAAGCTGAAGCATTCCATTCACGGATCACTGCTGGCGTGCGTAGATTGCCATACCGACGTGAAGAGCCTGGTGCATGAGGCTCCACCAAAAAAGATCACTTGCGCGCAGTGCCATGCTGATGCGCAGACGGCGTACGCGCACAGTACCCATGCGCTGACTGCGAAGTCCGGCAAGACTGCGGCGGCGAGTTGCGAAGATTGCCACGCGGGGCCGCATGAGATTTTGGCGGTCGATGATACGAAGTCTCCGGTCAATCATACGAATATTCCGATTACGTGCGGCCGCTGCCACGGGCAGAAGTTTCTCATGGAATCGAATGGCCAGAGCGCGCAACCGTTTCTGTCGTATCAGGAAAGCGTGCACGGACGCGCGATCGAGAAGGGCTCGTTGAAAGCCGCGGTGTGCACGGACTGCCACGGTGCGCATGAGATCATTCCGGCAAACGATTCCAAGTCGCCTATTTACAAGTTCAACGTTCCCGGCACCTGTGGAAAGTGCCACGCCGAGGTGCAGCAGAAGTTCGTAGCCAGCATCCACGGGCAGGGAATTGCGCGCGGCAACGGCCTCGCCCCGGTGTGTACCGACTGCCACGGTATCCACTCGATTCTGTCGCACAAGAACCCTAATTCGCCTGTGGCGGAGAAGAATGTCTCGCGGGATACTTGCGCGCCATGTCATGAAGGGGTTCGTCTCTCGAACGAATTCGGCCTGCCCGCCAATCGCGTGTCGAGCTATCTCGACAGCTATCATGGGCTGGCCACGCAGGGCGGGTCTATCGTCGCCGCCAACTGTTCGAGTTGCCATGGCGTCCATGACATCCTGCCGTCAAACGATCCGCATTCCAGCGTGAATAGAGCGAACCTCGATGCCACCTGCGGCAAGTGCCACAAGGGGGTCACGCAGAAATTTACGCTGACGCGCGTGCACACGCAGGACGGCATACAGCGCCACGACATCGCTTCGATCGCGGTGCGCTGGGTGCAGTTGATCTATGTTCCGCTCATCATTCTTGTCATCGGCCTCATGGCGCTGCACAACCTCATCATCTGGCGGCGCAAACTGGCGGATCGTCGCGCCGCGCACAGGGTCAATGTGGTGCGTATGAGCAGGAATCAGCGCTGGCAGCATCTCATCCTGCTCACCAGTTTCATCATCCTTGTGATAACCGGATTTGCACTCAAGTATCCCGACTCATGGTTCGCGCAGATGCTGGGCTTGAGCGAGTCGCTGCGCAGCATTGTGCACCGCGTGGCCGGGGTCGTCCTCATCGCAGTGGGAATCTATCACGTGTTCTACATTGCGGCCGCGCGCGGAGGGCGCAAATTGCTCCGCGACCTTGCTCCTATGCCGCGCGACGCCTTTGATGCTGTGCACACCATGCTTTATTACATTGGAATGCGGAAAGACAAGCCGAAATTCGCGCGCTTCAACTATGCCGAGAAGGCTGAGTATTGGGCGCTGGTCTGGGGCACGGGGTTGATGGGCGTGACTGGCGTTATGTTGTGGGCCAAGGTTTCGGTAGGCAACTTGTTTGCGCGCTGGTGGATTGACGTGGCCACGGCGGTACACTTCTACGAGGCAATTCTGGCGACGCTCGCGATCCTGGTGTGGCACTTCTACCAGGTGTTCTTCGATCCGGATGTGTACCCGATGAACAGCGCTTGGTGGGATGGAAAGATGCCGATCGATCACTACCGGCACGAGCATGAATTGGATACCGAGACGACTGCCCATCCGATTGAGGACAATCCAACGGATGAGCCGCCGCAGAATCCTGGATGTCCGCGCGGGCACGATTAACGGATATGTGACCGCTGGCACCAGTGCTGCGGAAGTTCCATCGCCCGTTGTTTGGTTACTCGATCAGTTTGAAGCAACGGGTACGCGGAAGTCTATGCCGTCAGTGCGATTGCTCTGCTGGGTCGCGGCCAGGTTGATCTGGTCGAGCGGGATCTCGCGATACTTCTGATCGAGAACTGTAAGCGTTGTTGAAGTGATCAGATAGTTGTGAATCTGCTCTGAAGGACGGCCATCGTTGAAGACCAGCGTTACCGCTTGCTGAGACGTCGCAGAATTGGACGCTTCGACCGAGCCTGTATACGGAGTGCGTGCGTTCGGCGGATATTCAACTGCGGGAGAACTGTAATCTCCACCATTTCCATAGTTGTACGGAGCGCGGTCGCCGACACTTCCGGAGTAGGGCTGCATTGAGTTGCCATATGCGTCACCGGGGGAGACCGGTCCGCCATAACCTGCGTAGGGCGTTTGATAGCTGTCGTAGTCCGAGTTGTCGTAGCCGTAATAGCCCGGGTAGTTCAACATGAAGGGGTATCCCGGCCAGCCCAAATAGCCGTACCCCAGGCTTACTTCATAACCGCGCCAATAGGGCCTGCGATGGTGATCCCGATCTCCATCCCGGTCATGATCGCGACCGCCTTGATTCCAGCCCGATCCTCGACCGCCGGTGCGGGTGTAGCCGGAATAAGGAGGACGGATTTGCGGGCTGTGGGATCCGAAGCGCATCGGCGCAGGGCTCAAAGATCTGCCCGGAGCAATGGGGCCGCCGTGTGCGACGGGCATCGAGTATCCCCGTGGCTCTGGTCGGCTGATGGGGCCTGAATGTCCAATCGGGGCGGAGGGGCGCATGGGTGCCGAAGGTCGCATGGGGGCCGAGCGGCCAATCGAACCAGCGTGACCGGAAAATCCGCCGTGCGATGCCCCGTGTTGCGGCCACAACGGCACTGCCAGCATTCCCACGGCGATCGCGACTGCGGCTCCAGATCTCATGCTCAGAATTCTACGCCCGATTTGATTGCGCGCGCGCAAGTCCGCAGGAATCGGATTTAATGAACTCGTCGGCCGATGACCCTTGTACCTTACGAAAATCAGTGCGGTTTCAAGTCCAGATTCAAACCCGCCAGTAGTCGGGCCGCCATGTCTTGATCCGTTCCTTGATCTGCTTGCGGTTGAGAGTTTCTGCCAGAGCTTGCCCGGCGAGGGCGACAACTTCCCCATCGGAGGCGAAGCGCAGCCCGATCAGCTGATCTTCGGTCAACTGCGCGATCTTGGGGCGCATTTCCGCTGGCGCCAACTCCTTCAATCGCAGCCGCTCTTCAAGCCGGATCACGCGATCCTGCACCTTAAGCGCATACACGCGAATGAGAAAGACCGGTACGAAGATGCCGACCGATAGCACCACCAGCCATGTATTCCAAAGCCCGGGGTGGTGCACCAGGTGCCGGATCACGGCCACGAGATTTGCGATGAGAAAAAAGAAAGTGACGAAGTGGAACGGTGGGTGGAGCCTGCCGTGGTGCTTGAAATCCTGTAGCGGTTGCGAACTACTCATTCGGGCTCACGATCTCTTTCAGTCCAGGGTTACCTTGAACCGCGGCGGGGAACCGGCTTCCCGCGCTCAGCGTGGCCCCGGGCTGGAAACCGGCGCCAAACGGATTCTCCCCAACCTCTCCAACGAAGTCAATCAGAAAACACGATTGAGGCTGAATCGATTGAGCCGCGTTCCCGGCAAGACGGGATGTCCAGCCTTCTGATACGGTTTTCTTTCCGGAAATTCTCGATATTTTTCGAGCGGGAACGCGCCGGATCAACACTCGATTCGTGAGGCAATCCTTGAAACTTGGCTTGATTTTTCTCCTGGCCTTAATACCTGCCGCAATCCCCGCCCAAGTCATAATTCCGAAGGTGCTTTCGGATCACATGGTGGTGCAGCGCGATCTGCCTGTGCATGTGTGGGGTCGGGCCCCGGTTGGCGATCAGGTGAGCGTCACATTCCGTGGCCAGACTGAAACCGGTATCAGCAATCGAATTGGCCGCTGGAGCGTGTACTTGAAGCCGGCAGCAGCCGGCGGTCCGTTCGAGATGACGATCAATGGAACTGATCCCACTTCAGGCGCCGCCGCCGCGGCGCAAGACATCGTCATTCACGACATTCTCGTCGGCGATGTGTGGATCGCCTCCGGCCAATCTAATATGGAATTTCCCATGAGCCGCGCCGTCAGCGCAGCGGCCGATCTGCCCCATGCCGACAACCCACATATCCGGCTCTTGATGGTGGACAAGAAAGCAGCCGACTATGCGCAAGACGATTTGCCAACAACGGGTTGGGCCGCATCCACGCCGGAGACCGCGAAGGATTTTTCGGCTGTAGCGTGGTACTTTGCGCGCGAGATCGAACAACGCGAGCATGTGCCGGTGGGGGTGGTCGATTCCACATGGGGCGGAACCGTCGCCGAATCGTGGGTGCGACTCACGGCACTGGGCGAAGACGCGTCGCTTGATCCGCTCTTTGCCTCGCGCGGCAAGATGCTTGACCACGCCGCCGACACCGAAA
>JANXQR010000639.1 GCA_025353435.1 Acidobacteriota bacterium
GCCTGCCGCGGCGCGTGGCATTGGTAACACAATCCCTGTCGTGGATCGGGACTGGCTTTCAGCAGGCGCGGGCCATCTGATAGTTGCGGCAGCGAGAGCGTCGTCGCCTGAAAATGCATCTCCTCCCTGCGATCATAGAAAGCGAGCGAGTCGCGAATCGCGGGCGTGGTCTGCGCCTTATGGGCATCAGGCTTGCTCTGGGCCGGTCCTTCGCGATGAATCCAGTGACACGACTGGCATGGAATGATCGGCTCGCTCGCAAGTTCCGGTCGCGTCAGCCGCCATGGCCCCCGCAAATCCTGCGGCTGTACCAGGTCGCGCATCCCGCCTTCAAAATACATGCCGTGACAACGGAAACAATCATCCATCAGGCGCCGTTTCGTATTGTGCGCAGCGTTCGTAAAGATGTCAGTGTAGGTGGCAGAATGCGGCCCCGCATGCCAGCTCGCATACTCATGCTGATGGCATTTCTGGCAATTGCTCATCATGCCGCGCACGTCCGTCTCGCGCAGCCGAATCGCCTCCGGAGCCTTGCCAAACAAATGCATGCGAATGTGCCGCAGTTTGGTGCCAATACTCGCTTCGTGGCAGTCAATGCATTGCGCGTTGTAGTGCGGCGACCCGTGCACCGCGCTCACCGCCATCGCCATCTCATGGCAATCAGCGCAGGCCGTGCCGTGCCCCGCAGCGTAGTAGAGCGTTGCTCCAGAATTCGCCGAAACCGCCAGCGCAGCCGCCACTCCAAGCCCAATCCCGCAAATGATCAGCGCGCGTTTCATGATCGGAACTGGGTTCCTTTCCACTCGCGGACCAGCGCCGCCGATGCGTAGTAAGCGACTGCCATGATGGTCAGCGCGGGGTTGAATCCCCCGTTGGTTACGTGCACGCTGCCATCAATCACGAACAGGTTGTCGACGTCGTGCACCTGGCAGTTGCGATTCACCACCGACCCGTGCGGATCGTTCCCCATCCTGCACGTCCCGGCCTGGTGCTGCCCGGCGCTCACAGTCTCCGAGCGGTACGAGATCTGCGAAGTGTGGATCGCGCCGGCCTCATTCAACCAAGCTTCAGCCCGCTTCGCCTGCACAGCGCCAATGTCGTAGGTGTGAGGATGAACGTTACCCTCAATGCGCGCCACAGGAAGGCCCCATTGGTCCCTCACCCCAGGGTCCACGGTCACGCGTGCAGTCGCGGTCGGAATCTGCTGCGTCGGTCCCATAATCACGATGCTCCGCTTGTGCCACGCCCGAATCGCCTGTTTGTGCGCTAGCCCCCATTGCGGCGTTCCAGGAGGCAGCTTGTCGATCATGTGAATCGGCAGCCGAATGAACTCATTGGCCAGCATGCCGCCGCCGCTCAGCCCCGGCGTGCCGTGGTTGTAGTCACTGATCGCAATGCTGGCGCCCGGCCCCACATCGTCATAGGTTTCGAAATCGAAATACCCCACAGCGCCGGTGTAATGATGTCCCTGCAGATGGCGGCCCACCTGGTCATAGCGGTTTCCCAGGCCACTCGGAAAAAGCCGGCTCTTCGAATTCAGCAGCAGGCGCGCCGATTCAATGGCGCACGCCGACACAATCACCACGTCCGCCGCCTGCTCTTGCGAGTTGCCCTTGTGATCGACATAAGACACGCCCCGCGCCCGGCCGCGATCGTCGGTCAGAATCTGCGTCACCATGCATTCGCTGCGCAGCTCGCAATTCCCTGTCGCAAGCGCCACCGGAAGCACCGTATTCTGCGACCCGTTTTTAGCATCCACCTCGCAGGCAAACCCGCAACACCAACGGCAGCGCATGCACGGCCCGCGCCCGTTGTAGGGAACCGTGTTCCTCGCCATCGGCAGGTGAAACGGATGCAGACCAAGCCGCTTTGCCGCCGGCTCAAGAATGCCGAATTCGCGATTCGGCGGCAGAGGCGGCATGGGCAGCCCGCGGCGGCGGGGCCCATGAAAGGGCGTGCCCGAGTAGTCGCCGCTGATGCCAATCTCGTATTCCGCTTTGTCGTAGAACGGTTCCAGATCGTCGTAGCCGATTGGCCAGTCCTCCAGCGAACTGCCCTCAGGCACGCCATACGTCGACCGCATGCGAAAGTCCTGCGGCAAGTAGCGCCAGGCCTGTGCGCCGTAACTCAGCGTCCCGCCGCCAACGCACGCTGCATTGTTCTGATACGCGCCGTCGCTTGGCGCCACGGTGCGCGCGTTCCCTCTGGCATCAACCACAACACGCGGATCGCCCTCGTCATCCGGCCCGAATGCATTGCCCAGCAGTGTCGTCCGCTGATTGCGCATATCGTCCTTGCGGCAATCGTGCGGCGTGTACCACTTCCCGCGCTCCAGTACCACAATGCTTAATCCGGCGGTCGCAAGTTCCTTGGCAACAATGCCGCCCGCAGCGCCCGAGCCAATCACCACAGCATTCACGCGTTTCACAGCTTCTGCCCCGCTGCCAGTTTGTACTGCGTCAGATCGTATTGAGCGCGTCCGCGCAGCGGCGGCTCGGCCAGCCCAAGCATCCGCCAACTCACAGCATCGCGATTGCCGCCATGGCGCGGCGATCCGTAATAACCCTGCAACGTGTGGCGCCGAACCAGCTCGAAAAATGCCGGGCTCTTTCGCTCCAATTCGACCGCGATCTCGAGCTGCTGCACCGCCGAAATTCCAGCCGGATCAGCACCGAATCGCAAATGGACGATTTGATCGGCGAGCCTCAGACCGTCGCGATACGCCTGCTGATGAGGCTGATAGTGCCGCACCAGTTGCCGATCGATAAAGTTAACCGCACCGGCTTCGGAGGCGCTCGGATAATCATCACCCGGAATGATCTGATCGCAGAGAACAGCTAGCGTGCGGGCCTCGACTTCAGAGAAGAATTCCCACGGTGTGCGATGCGAGAAGCACCCCGACACCATCGCCGCACCAGCCGCCGCGCTGATCGCGGTAGCGCCCACCAGCAACTCCCGCCGGTTGACCACGAGACCCTCTTTCCTTCAGCCCGCGCAATCCAGCCGTCGCGCAGCTACTGAGCTGCCGCAAAGTCAGGGTGCGACTTAAGGCTGAATTCAAATCGGGCTCCATGGTCGGCTCGGAACAGACGGACTGTCCGTGATGCAGGTCACAAAAAAAGAAACGGCGCAGCAGAAACTCTGCCGCGCCGAAGTCAATCCGAAATTGTGTCAGTTGCTTTCTGGTGCGGTGGCAACGAGATTCAATCGGCTATTTAAGGTAATCATCAGGACCGTCCCGGACTCAAGCCTCGCCTGGGGATGATCCGTAAGCAGGTGAACCGTAATCGCACTGGCGCCGATCAAGCCGCCGGTCAGCGCGCCGACAGGGCCCGCAATCACAGCGCCCGTAACCGCACCAACGCCCACGGCACCACCATATTCATATCCATCCTTCTTCCAACGCGAGCCGGCATTGATGGTTCCTTCGCCGCTAACCCGCGTATTGGTGCCCGGCGTGCCCGTGACCTGCGCATCCAAACGGAACCGCTGGCCATCCGGCAGAATCACCGTATCCGGACGCAGCCTGATGCTGCCGTGACCGCCCGCATGGCCTTCAGACACCTCTACCACGCGCCCGTCAATCTCGGCACCTGCAGGAATCAACTTCCGCCCTTCCTGCCACACATCGGCGGCCACATGTGTCTTGAAAGTCTGTCCCGGCTCGGAGCTTACCGTCGACAGGCTCGTCATCAGCCGTACCCAGATCATCGTGCCCTCAAGCACTTCCCCCGGACCCAGCGGGCGTGGATGCACGATATCGCCATCGGGATCGTTGTATCGGCGCGTCGCCAAGCCAGGCTCAACTGCCTGCACGCGAGGCTCATTCGGCACAACACGGACTATGCCGTTATCCGTGCCATCAAGCTGGTCCGCATTTGAATACCTGGTCGGCGAATTCACCGAACTCGATGAAGTATCCAGCGCCTGCCTCACCATCGGCGTCCCAGCCCGCGGCTTGGCCTGCTGCACGGGTTCCTGCACAGTCTGTTGCTGTACCTGCTGCTGCGGTTGCGGCGCAGGCTGGTCAGGCTGCGCCGTAATGGTATCGTCCGCCGGCGGAGTCGACTGGCCCTGGTAAGGATTCGACTGTGCCGGCAACTGGGCACAAAGTGCAGCTGTGGCGAACGCAACAAACACGCACGTCAGAATCGGCCGATTCATAGAAACTCCTTAATAGGTGCAAACTGCACTATTGATCCTTAACATCGGGCCGCGGCAGAAAACTCCCCACTTCTTTCGACACTGCCCACCACGCAGAGTTGCTCCCCTTCGTTCCTGCGATTCACGGGAGCCACTAACCCCACTCTCAGCCTACCCCTTGCCAGCCCCAGCCGATAGTTCCGTAAGTACCTATAGTGCCCAGAGCAGCACGAATCACAAAAGGCACTGCCCATCACCGACTTCTCCGCATCGCGTCTCGATACATCACCTTAGCCGCGCTGTGATCCCCGCCACACAGGCTTCCATGCATCGGTTTGTTAGAATCCCCTTGGAAACATTCGCCAATTTTTCTCGGGACGGAGACAAGATGCGCAGCGTGCAAGAGCTTCTGACCACCATTCAGAGCGCATCCGGAGATTCTCTTGCCGTGGATCGCCGCCCCCGATTGAACGACCGGCTACAGCACCGCATTGCGAGGACAGATATGACTGAAATTGTTGCTATTCGTGCGCGAGAAGTTTTAGATTCGCGCGGAAATCCGACCGTGGAAGCGGACGTGATTCTTGAAAGTGGTGCCCTCGGACGCGCCATTGTGCCCTCCGGCGCGTCTACCGGCGAGCATGAAGCCATGGAACTGCGCGATGGCGACAAGAGCCATTACATGGGCAAGGGCGTCCTGCAAGCCGTTGAAAATGTCGAGACCGTGATCGCGCCTGAACTTGAAGGCATGGACGCCTCCAACCAGCGCCTCATTGACGCCACCATGATCGCCCTCGACAGCACCGCCAACAAAAGCAAGCTCGGTGCCAACGCCATCCTCGCCGTCTCCATGGCCTGCGCCCGCGCCACCGCACAGACCCTCGAGATTCCTCTCTATCGCTACCTCGGCGGCGTCAACGCCAGCATCCTGCCCACCCCCATGCTCAACGTCCTCAATGGCGGCGCGCACGCTGATTCCAACGTCGACTTCCAGGAATTCATGATCATGCCCGTCGGCGCCGAGCGCTTCTCCGACGCCCTGCGCTGGTCCGCTGAAACCTTCCACACCCTAAAAAGCGTCCTCAAGAAAAAGGGCTACAACACAGCGGTTGGCGACGAAGGCGGCTTTGCTCCCTCGCTCACGTCGAACTCCGAAGCCATCGAGCT
>JANXQR010000685.1 GCA_025353435.1 Acidobacteriota bacterium
GTTGTTGCCGGGTCGGCTGGCATCGAATTGGCCGCGGTAGACGAGCTTCATGCTGCCGTCGAAGAGGTAGATGTCGGGGGTGCAGGCGGCTTTGTAGGCGCGGGCCACCTGCTGGGTCTCGTCGTAGAGGTAGGGGAAGCGGAAGCCCATGGTGAGGGCCTGCTGGTGGAGGCCTTCGGGGCTGTCGTCGGGGTAGCTTTCGGCGTCGTTGCTGCTGATGGCGACGATGTTGATGGGGCGGCCGGCGTAGTCGGCTCCAAGCTGCGCGAGTCCCTTCTCGATGTGCTTGACGTAGGGGCAGTGGGTGCAGATGAAGAGGACGAGAAGCGCCTGCTTGCCGCGGAGGTCGTCGCGGCTGATGGTTTTGCCGGTGACGACGTCGGGGAGCGAGAAGTCGGGGGCGGTGGTGCCGAGTTCGAGCATGGTGGATTCGGTGAGTGCCATGGGGTGCCTCGCTGGGGCGCATACGCGCCTGCTTCCAGATTATCGAAGGGGGCTTTCAATCGGCCGCGGGCATCAGGTTTGGACCGGTGCAGGTAGAGTCGGGGGCGATGGGAGCTGTGACGACCTCGTATCCGTCCTTGACCTCACGCACATGGAAATAGAGGCTGGGGAGCGGCTGCGATTCGCCGCCCGGCTTGCCTGTGACTATCTTCTCAAGCGTTGAGTTGATCTGAACCTGAAACGTGCGCGGAGCCGCGCACGAACGGACAGGCCCGTAGCTGTGGCCTCTGAACTCGTTGCCGTCAGGCTTGGACGGCGGATCGAATTGATCGTGGACTCGATGCAATTCTGGAAGAGATGTTGTGCTTGAGAAGTCGCGCGCCTCTGTCCAGGGAGCGGTGAGCCATTCGGACACAAAGCCGCGGGCGTTGATGGCGAGCGGGCCGATACGGCGAACTTGTTTGTCATTGTCAAGGCGATAGCGATAGACGACGCGACGCTCGAAGCAGTTGTCTATGTCGAAACTCATGCAGTCGGCGTTCAGGCGCAGCTCGAAGGTGTTTCCCAGAGGCTTGATGGATGGAGCAAAGCCACCCCGGGAGTATTCCCTTTCGGTATGCCAGACGATTCGCGGCGAAGATGAATGGGTGCTGGGAGAGAGCACATCAATTCGGAATCCACTCATGCGCGAGGTGCACCAGGGCCTGCCGTGCGCGACGGCGACGCTCCACGAGTTGTTTTGAGGTGTCACTGGATCCCGAAGGACTGCGACGAGAAAGAAATCGCCGAATGCGTCGGAGGCCTCTTTCAATGCCGGCGACTGCCAGCGCAGTTTCTGCGTCCAGACCGCGTTGCGGAGTTCGTAGAGCAGCAGCATGTTGTCGTCGCCGCATTCAATGTTGACGGAGTACTGAAGCTGGAGGAGATTGGCAAAGCCAGGTGGGCGGCTGACTTTGACACGAAGGTTGTGCCCATAAGATCCGGTGATTTCGTCGTAGCGATGATCGTCGGCGGAGATGGCGGTATTTTCCGGAGGCTCTGGCGCGTTGGCGTGCAGCGCCTTCGCAAGTTGATTTTCCAAAACCGACGGATCAATGGACGGATTGGCGCAAGCGAGAGCAATGTCAGAGATGCTGCTCAGCGCGTCTTTCAGAAGAGTCATTTTGGCGGAGACGGCGGGAGAGATGCCCGTATCCGTTTCGGGTAGTGTAATTTCTTCAATTTCCTTTTGAAGAGCGAGGACTCGGGAGGCGGCGTTCGGGAGGCCGTAGGGATCGCAGTGACTCTGCGCGAGACACGGAGCTGCGAGAGACAGCAGCAGTATCCATGCGTGGCGATTCATAGGCGAATTATAGTGGGCCGGCGGATGGGGACGAGATGTGGTTTCTGCTCCGCGAGGGAAACGCTGCGCTTGATTGAGTCACAAATCTTAAGGGCGGGTGGCATCATCCCCGGTCCCCAAGGGCGAGGGACCGGGGGCACCCGCGGTTGTGGTGAGTTGGCTTCGCGGAATGCAAAGGCAAAGACAACCGCGGGTCCTTGTGTGTTAGTGAGGAAACAATTTCATAAGTATAGAGACTAAGACGCGAAGGTAACTAAGCGCATCCCAGATATCAGCGGTGCGGAATGGTCAAACGATTGATCCGTGGGCAGGTAAACGGTTACTCCGGAACCGGCAGGGAACGGGAACAAAACTTCGTGCGTAGATATGGGTCTGTATGGGATGTAAGACGGATTCAACGGAGGTCAATATGAGCATCGAGGGAATGAAATTTTGCGACCTTTGCGGAGGAGCGATTTACCGCAGTGATGTTACCGCGGTGAAGATCGAGGAAGACGGGCGCCTCGCGCAACAGCATTTTCATAACCGGCACGCGAACGATTGCCTGGCGCAGAAACTGGCGGCGCTCGAAGATAAGTTTGCGCATGCGGAGGCGGCATGACCCCGTAGAACGGATTGATGGTTGGACGTGACCCGAAGGGCGCCCCGTGCGGGCGCCCTTTGGCTTGTTCGGGGGGTAAAACGGACTGGATAGGTTTGTGGTATCCCACCCTAAG